>JANZYY010000041.1 GCA_026419705.1 Fischerella sp. | reverse complement strand
AATAGGGTGATGGGGAGAAGCGGAGAACCGGAGGTGGGGAGAAAGACTTCACTCCATTACCCCATCACTCCAACCCTACCCTAGAGGAAGCCGCTTGCGCATCTACACCCCATCAGAAAATTCTCCCCACTCTCCGTGTTTACATAGCTCAACATCAATGTATCTGACGCAACCAAAAGTCCAGAAACTGCCCTCTTTCAAAGCAGCAATTACCACAATTGGGGAAATCACCCTTATCAAAATACCATTTGCAGGTGAAAGCAAAGGCAATTATCAAACTCAACAAACATTGCCAGGATGTCCAATCATGCCAGCATCTCTGCAATTGCGGCAATATCAGCGCCAAGCAGTAAATAACTGGTTTGCTAACAACGGTAGAGGAACGCTGAAAATGGCAACAGGTAGCGGTAAGACTATTACAGCACTCTCAGTAGCTTGTGAGTTATACAAACAAATTCACTTGCAAGCATTACTAGTCGTGTGTCCTTACCGCCATCTTGTTTCTCAATGGGCGCGAGAATGTGCAAAATTTAATTTGCAACCCATCTTAGCCTTTGAAAACTTACGCACTTGGCAAAGTCAACTTTCTAGTCAACTGTACAACGTCCGTTCTGGTTCGCAACCATTTCTCACAGTTATCACTACCAACTCTACCTTAATTGGCGATGGCTTCCAGTCTCAACTTAAATATTTTCCCGAAAGAACTTTGATTATCGGTGATGAAGCTCACAATTTAGGCGCACCCAAGCTAGAAGAAAGCTTACCCCGCCGCATTGGTTTACGACTAGCTTTGTCTGCTACACCAGAAAGATATTTTGATGAAACTGGAACCCAATTTATATTTGATTATTTTGGACCAATCCTCCAACCAGAATTCACTTTAAAAGATGCGATCGCTCAAGGCGCTTTAGTGCATTATCTTTACTATCCCATTCTCGTGGAATTAACCGAAACAGAAAGTCGTGCCTATGCCAAATTAACGCAAAAAATTGGGCGGGCGCTGTTGTATCGAGAAAAAGAAAATGTAGAACTGGGTAATTATGAAGATAACGAAGATTTAAAACCGTTATTGATGCAACGCGCAAGGCTAATTAGTGCAGCAGAAAATAAATTAAATGCTTTGCGTGAATTGATGGCTACTCGTCGCGAAACAAGCCATACCCTTTTTTATTGCAGTGATGCTTCTCAGGAAAGGGGACAGCGTTCTAGTTTACATCAACTCAAAGAAGTAGCCAAAATTTTAGGAGTAGAGTTAGGTTATAGGGTAAGCACTTACACTGCTCAAACTTCTTTAGAAGAAAGAGAAGTTTTACGTCGTCAATTTGAAAGCGGCGAATTACAAGGTCTAGTCGCAATTCGCTGTTTGGATGAAGGTGTAGATATTCCAGCTATTCAAACTGCTGTGATTTTGGCAAGTTCTGGCAATCCCCGGCAATTTATCCAGCGACGCGGACGGGTTTTGCGGCCGCATCCAGGTAAAGAACGTGCCACAATTTTTGACATGATTGTTTTACCACCAAATTTAGATAGAAAAACTTTAGAAGTAGAACGCAATTTATTAAGAAAAGAATTACGACGTTTTGTAGAATTTGCTGATTTAGCAGACAATGCTGGTGAAGCCAGAATCAAGTTACTTGATTTACAAAAACGATATGGATTATTGGATATTTGAAGAAACAAAGGAAAAGATCTTGTCCTTTTCCCCCAATACCGATATTTCATCTGTATTTATCGTATTTATCTATGTGCATCTGTGGTTGAATACAAGAAAATTGAAGTGGTTACTATTAAACAGCCAATCATTAACCACTGTACAGACGTGCCATAGCACGTCTGGTACAACCACTAACCACTAACTACCAACCACTTTCAAAAAACTTACTTTTCTGACATTCAATCTAATTGGAAGAAGCAAATGAAACAGTACCCCTACGGATGCGATCGCTCTGGCATCCGTGGTTAGAATATCAAAAAATACATTCTTTTGAGAAAATATGAATCAACAAACAAATATAGATGATGTGCAAGAGCCAATAACTAGTGCTCCCCCAGAAGTGCGACAAATAATCGAACAGGTATGGCAACTAGAAAAAAGCAGACTAGATAAAAAAAGTAACAGCCCTATCAATGATGATATTTTGAGAATTGTGAAGGAAGCGGTGCGATGAAGCTCATTTCGATCAAGCTGTGCAATTTTCGCTCCTTCTATGCAAAAACCCCAGAGATAGTATTAGCTCATGGAGATGTTACTAACACAACCATAATTCACGGTAATAACGGCGCAGGTAAAACGAGTTTACTGAATGCGTTCACTTGGGTACTCTACGAAAAATTTAGTGCTGCTTTTGCTTCAGTAGAACAGTTAGTAAATAAACGTGCCATAGCTGAAGCTAAAATTGGTCAACCCGTGGAATGTTGGGTAGAAATTGTTTGGGAGCACGATCGTAAACGCTACCGGATTAAACGCTCTTGTCGGGTGTACAAAAATGAAAATGACTTTGAGCCTGGTAAAACAGAATTAAGTATGTGGGTGGGTAGAGACGATGGATCGTGGTATTTTGTCCCACCAAACCAAAATTTAGAAGATATAATTAATCAAATTTTACCTAGTAGCTTACATCAGTATTTTTTCTTCGATGGAGAGCGCATAGAACAGATTGTACGTTCTGATAAAAAGGCTGAAATCGCCGAAGCTACGAAAATCTTGTTAGGAGTTGAGGTCATTAATCGTTCAATCAGGCATTTAGGTGAAGCCAAGAAAACTTTAGAAAACGAATTAAAAATAATTGGTGATTCAGAAACAAAACAACTTTTAAAACAACAGATAAAAATAGAAAAAGAAATTGAACGAATCAATAACAGGCAAACAGAAATTAAACAAGAATTAGAATATCAACAAACTATCAAAAAAGAAACAAGTAACCGTTTGCGAGAACTCAGCGCCGCCAAAGAATTGCAAGAAAGACGTCAGAATTTAGAATCCCAAAAAGCAGCAAACCATGGCGAACTGAAAAAAAAATGGGAGTCACTGAAAAAAGCGATTTCCACACGCGGATACACAGTGCTGCTATCAGAAAAAACAGCACAGTTTCGAGAAATTATTGAAGATTTGAAACAGCGAGGCGAGTTGACCTCTGGGATTTCACGGGAATTTTTGCATAATTTACTCAGTTCTCAACGCTGCATTTGTGGAGCAGAATTACACGAAGGAAATCACTCGCACAAAAATGTCAAAAGCTGGTTAGATAGAGCCGGTTCATCAGTAGTAGAAGAAACTGCTATTCGCATGAGCACTCAAGTTGATGAAATTGATAAACAAGCAGCAGAATTTTGGGAAGAAATTGATAGAGAACAAGCAGGTATTAATCAGTTAAGGCAAAATATATCTCAAATAGAAGCAGATTTAGATAACATTCAAGAAAGATTGCGAAAAGATCCAAGCGAAGAAATTCGCAATCTACAAAAACGCCTGGATGAAATTGAAGAAAAAATTACAGATTTAACCTTAGAACAAGGTGCAAACCAACAGCAAATAGCCAATTACAAAACAGAAATAGAAAGCTTAAGCAAACAAATAACCAAGCAGAAACTGAATGAAGAAAGACAAGTGCTAGCACAGCGACGCATTGCAGCTACCCAAGATGCTATTGAACGTTTGACTTTAGTAAAGTCGCGACAAGAGCAACAATTTCGCTTACAATTAGAAAAGCGCGTACAAGAAATATTTAGTGAAATTTCCTTTACACCTTATACTCCTAAAATTAGCGATCGATATGAACTAACGCTGGTAGAAAATACAGCCGGTATAGAAGCACCAGTAGCAGCTTCCACAGGTGAAAATCAAATTCTCAGTTTATCGTTTATCGGCGGTATTATCGACCGAGTGAGAGAATGGAGTCAAAAAAAAATGTTAATGGTGCCAGATACTAGCACTTTACCGATAGTCATGGATTCACCCTTTGGTAGTTTGGATGAAGTCAATCGCCGACAGATTGCCAGAATAATTCCCAAATTAGCAAATCAATTAGTAATATTGGTGACTAAAACACAGTGGCGGGGTGAAGTAGCAGCAGAAATCGCAGAGAAAATAGGTAGAGAATATGTACTGGTTTACTATTCTTCCAAACCTGATTGCGAGCAAGATTATATAGAGTTGGGAGGCGGAAGATATCCTTTGGTTAAACAAAGTCCGAATGAATTTGAATACACAGAGATTATTGAGGTGAATCGTGTAAGTTAAAAGATACACAAAGATGCACACTCATAAATTATCTGTATTAATATGTGTGCATTTTTGTTCGCATGATAAAAAAGTCAATAATTCGTCCATTGCTTGGACGCTGGCAATTAACTACTCATGACATTGTACCAGTTGCTGCATGGCAGACTGAACCATCATCTATTCTAGTTGAGAATAAAGAGCCAGTGTTTATGTATAGTTGCGTTGCAAGTAAACACTTGATGATGTCGCTTATGGGTTTTGAAGAATGCTGTATTTGATTACACAGATGTGAAAAGGGTGCAATCGCTTGTTTGAATAAACGAACCACAAAGGACAAGTAGACGCGCCTTCTTCGGCTGACCGCAGGGTAGGACGCGAAGGGAGTGCGATCGCCTCTGAGTTTCAGTTAAAATTGCAACAAAGTAGATATCAGAACAATGGCTGAAACTGGTAGGATTAGGGTTGCTAAAGATAAAGCTGAATTGGTAAAGGCTTTAACATCAGCAGATGGTGGAACGGGGCCTTTTCAAACCTTTGCTGATGTGATTGTGTTTGCAGCCGCTTTGGGTGCAAAGCATAAAAAGCGAGTACCTTTAGGGGAAATTTCTAAAAGAGAACCTGCTCCAATCAGGTTAGAGTATTTTGCATCTATGGGTCATGATTGGGTAATTAAATTACTGGGAATTACTGAAACGAAAGATGTCAAAATTCTCTCTTTAAATCAAGAAGAACACGAAGCTAAACGCAATCATATCTTTGAAGAATACGCTAATGGTGGCTTGGAAATCCTACAAAGCGAGTTGCGTGGAGCAGTAGACTATTCAGAAAGAATTTTATTATTGCTGAGTTATGAACGGATAAACACAGAGCAACAAGACGAGGAATTTGACTTAAGCAGATTTCTAGCTTAAATCATTAGTTATAAACTATGCCTGATGTGAATTAAAATCACGACAAAATTTATGTTTTGGAAATCGACCACCATGCCAGGTGAGGCACACAGATGAATACAGATAGGCTTCTCCAAAAACAATTAGACTGTTGTCAAAAGACATGCCACTCAGCATGAATTCACATTAGACATAAATTATGAAATTCATACAGATTTTCTCATCACTTACGCAGTACATAAAGAGGTAATGTATAGCTATGTCAGAACATACATATGATTGGATTAAAAGACAGGTGGATGAGATTGCTGGTGAGCGTCTTGTACAGCCTGATAGAGCATTTGCTGCTTGGTGTTTACAGTACGTTCATAGAGAAATAGATATTGACGAGGCACTCATCAGAACTGATACATTAAGAGGATTTGGAGGAGGAGATGGGGGTCTTGATGGTTGGTACAAAGATGAGGATGAGAAAGAGTTTCACCTTTGGCAATGTAAATGGGCTGAGTCTTACAGTAAATCTTTTGGAAAGCAACCAGCACTTGATCTAAAAAATGCATTAGACGAATTACTAGATTTAGATAGAGCAAGGCAATACGGACAGAAATTTTTGGAAGTAGCGAGTAAACTACAAATTTCACTTGAGCATGAATACAAAATTGTTTTAAATGTAGGGTTAGCTGGTTCAATGGTCAGTGAAGCTCAATCCCAATTTACAAAAAACATTCAGAGTTTTTGTAAAGATAAGAGTTTACGTATTACATGGGAACTTTGGGATTTAGCTAGATTTCAGCAGGAGTATGAAGACCATCATCCAAGCTCTGAAGCACTTGAAGGTCAATCTTATGACTTTGACCTTCAAAGCCCTGAAGTAATTTATATGGGTCCTGACGATCAGACTTTACCGGAAGGGTGGGAAGTAATTGTTGCTAGCCTTCAGGGTAAAAGATTAGGGACTTTAGCTCAAGACTTAGGTTCAAGACTTTTCAGTCTCAATGTTAGATTTGCCCTTGGTTCTAACAAGCGAATCAAAAATATCTGGGAATCTCTTGTAGATCCGATAGACTCACAATATTTCTGGCTTTATAATAATGGTCTTACAATTCTTTGCGATGATTTTAAGCACAAACCAGAACAAAAAAAACTAAGTATCACTAATCCCCAAGTTGTTAATGGTTGTCAAACAGTTACTGCTTTTCGGAAAAAGCTAGGTTCTTACTCAGAAAAACCGTCAGTATTAGCTAGAATCATTAAGCCTCCTAGTAATGCAGAAGGTAAAAAGCAGGCGATTTTGATTGCAGAAAAAACTAATAGTCAAAATCCTGTATTATCTCGTGACTTGCGTAGTAATGATGCTGTACAAACAAAGTTACGGAAAGCATTTGAGCAACTTAATCCACCTTGGTTCTATGAAAGAAAGAGAGGTGAATGGGGCACTTTAACTAATAGTGAAAAAGCTAAGTTTAAAGATATAGTTAATGGAGCTTATCGCAAATTAGATATGGAATACGTTGGTCAATCATGGAGAATGCTTTCAGGACAACCTTCTGAAGCACTCACACAAAAACGCGATTTATTTGATGATGATAATGTATATTCCAGTGCTTTTAATCCTCGTCGCGATCCAGAACAGTTTCTTTTTGCAGCACTACTGCGAACAAAGTATGAAGAATTTTGGCACGGAAATAATTTTGAAGGAATTCGTTCTACCTGCGGTTCATATTTAACAGATAATATTCTTCGACGTATGATGAATGCCAAAGGGCAAGTAGTATCTCATTCCGTAGCTCTAACATGTAGAGCCATTAAACAAGGAGGTAACTGGGAACTGAAAGATGCCAGACTGGGTTTAACACTTATTAACAATTTTGAGACGAAAATGAAAGCTTGGAATCGCCTGATGGCAAAAGCTTTTCATGAGATGTTACAAGCCATAGATAACGATGAAGAATCTTTTGGTTTCAAAAGGACTCTAGAAAAAAATGGTGGTGAAGCACTAGAAAGATTATGGAGAAGTATAGAAGCTACAGCTAGCATTTTTCTTCTATCTCCAGAACAAAAATCATTGCGTGATATTTTGTTTGGGAATGATAGTTGAAATATAAATTATCTTTGAAATCTGCAAATTATACAGCTAAATCACAGTTGGAAGTCCTACTTGCTTGGGTTCAACAAACTTGCCATCAAAACCGATCGTTTTATTTTCCACAGTTCTAGCATCAGCCAAAGCTTTGCGAAGTTCAGCACGTTCTATCCGATCCTGAATTCCACCCAAAATATAAATTAGTAACTTCGCCGCTAGATCCCGTCCAGATACCTGCACCCGCTTTTTGTTAGGGTCATACAAAACGCCATACCAAAGAGACTGCGGAAACTCCATACCACTAAACCCGCCCTGCTGGTCAAACTTCCGCAGTTTGTTAAAGATATCTTCCAGCTTGAATCCTTTGCGGAAAACCAAGATACCCAAAGCTTGTGCTAAAGCCACTTGACCAACAGGACGAAAGAGCATATTTCCTTCACCCCGATCCTTCTCAAAACTGAACCGTCGTAAGGCTGGCGTATCCTCATCTTCTAGAAGCCTATAACTAGGCAGGCTTGCTAAATAATCAAACAGTATGTGAAATTCCCGTATCCCTTCCTCAAGTTCCTTATCCTCTGGTCGCATAGGGATTAGGCCTCTGTCCAAGGGTTTCCAGTGAGGAAACTTTTGCCCCAAGTATCGTTCAGACATATCTTTAAGTGCTTGCAGTGTTGTCAAAACCGTTGATTTAGCTGCAACCGTCGCACTATTCCAATTGACGCGAGGTTTTCGGTTTTCTCTTTGTTCCAGAAGCGGATGGATGGCGGCGATTTTTCTAGCAACAATAGAAAAACCATCATCCTCATTCAGTTGTGCTAACTGACCTTTAGTCAAAGGTGCAGCCATCAAGTTGACATGAACAAAAATTGATTTCACCCGTCGCCTTGCTTGTTCCCGGGTTTCTCCTTTCTCAACTGCACAGATGAATTCAATACCGATTTTTTCCTTAGGCAAGTTTTGCAGGTATGTAGAGACATGAAATTTTGCTTCCCTACCATGATACTGTTCTATCAAATCATCTACTGTCATAAAAGTGTTGTCAGGACTTTTATCTTTCTTGTAGCGCTGCAGTTTGCCCGTTTTCAGCAACTCCATTAACCCCTGCACTCCCATCAGTCTGTGTTGACCATCCAATGCGTAAATGGTTACATCCTCTTCAGAAACATTGAGCAAACCAACCTTACCTTCTTTATCTAAAGGCGTAAAATCTGTGGTAGACTTTACAGCACATCCTTGCCCATCCCACTCAGCAGCTTCGGGATTATCTACCCAGGCTTGGTTAATCACGACCAGTACCGGCGGAAATTTGTGATTTTTTCGACCTGCCAAATACTGCACCAAGGGTAACTGACGTGACCAATCAAGGGGACGCTGCTGAATCTCATCAATACTCTCTGCGTCAATTTCGATATTATCCGTCTGAGGGTTATATTTTTGCTGAAATAGCGGTAAAGCAGACGCAAAGCGAACCCGACCTGCAAACCATTCCAAGGTAACAGAACCTAAATATGCTTGAGTACCACCCATCTCAGTTTTTTGAACCAGAATATAGTCTTTCTGGTTGATGAACTTTTCTAAGAGAATAGCTAGTACTTGTTTATCTTTGTGTTCCCGTTCTAGGTACTCGCTAGCAATATCAGCAGTCGGATTGGATGCACTCTCATTCATGTGAATTTTTAAAACTTTAAAAAATAGCACTGATTAATTTTCTATAAAAATTGATTTTAGTGATAAAGTTTTTAAAAACCTTTAAGGTTTTCACAGTATAAAAGGGGTGAATCAAAAATTGCACCATGTTCTCCTCTCCCCGCTTGCAGGGAGGGGTTGGATCCAGAGGTAGGGAGAAATGGCTACAGCACAACCAGGAGAAAGTAAAAATCAGCAACAGCGTACTGTGGCGGAGTTAGTGGAAGATATCCAAGCTCTCACCGCTGAAATCAAAGAGTTATACTGTTTAGACGAAATACCTTGGGTTGTAGGCTATTCGGGCGGTAAGGATAGTACGTGCGTACTCCAATTGCTTTGGAATGCGATCGCAGGACTTCCAGTCGAAAAGCGAACAAAGACTATTCATGTGATTACAACAGACACACTAGTAGAAAATCCCTATGTTTCTCTTTGGGTCCGCAATTCCCTCAAACAAATGAAACTAGCGGCTACCCGTCAAGAGCTACCATTTGAACCCCATTTGCTACAACCAGAACTGAAAGAGACATTCTGGGTAGGTTTGATAGGTAAAGGCTACCCAGCACCAAAAGGAAAATTCCGCTGGTGTACAGAACGTCTTAAAATCAATCCATCTAACCGTTTTATTCGTGATGTTATCCGCACCAACGGAGAAGCTATTGTTGTTTTAGGTACTCGCAAAGCTGAAAGCACAAAACGTGCTTACAGAATGAAACAATGGGAAACCAAACGAGTACGCGATCGCCTCAGTCCTAACATGAATTTGCCAAATTCTCTAGTTTACAGTCCTATAGAAGATTGGCGAAATGATGAAGTTTGGCTTTATCTAATGCAGTGGGAAAATCCTTGGGGATATAGCAACAAGGATTTATTCGCCATGTACAAAGGTGCTAGCGCTGACAATGAATGTCCTTTAGTTGTGGATACATCTACCCCCAGCTGTGGTAGTTCTCGTTTTGGTTGCTGGGTTTGTACACTAGTAAGCCAGGACAAATCACTTGCTGCAATGATTCAAAATGACGAGGAAAAAGAATGGTTACAACCTCTTCTCGATTTACGTAAGGAATTGGATGCTGAAGAAAACCGCAACCGACGAGATTTTCGACGTAGAAGTGGTGATGTGCAACTGTATGAACGCAACTTAGAAGGCGAAATTTCCGTGGAACCTATACCTGGTCCATATCTTAAAGAAGCGCGAGAGGATTGGCTTAAAAAACTCCTGACTGTTCAACAACAACTCCGCCGCACAGCGCCAGAAAATATGCGCGACATCACCCTCATTACTCCAGAAGAACTAAGCGAAATTCGCCGTATATGGTTGGAAGAAAGACACGAATTTGATGATAGTTTACCCCGTATATATAAAGAAGTGACTGGTGAAGAATTCCAAGATCCGCGTCCTGGTGCTGGCTATAGTCTCTTAGGTAGCGATGAGTGGACAGTTCTCGAAGAAATTTGTGAAGGTGACGCCATGCACCTAGAATTGATGGCAAAGCTGTTGGATACAGAACGCCAGTTTCGGAAGATGGCACGTCGTGTAGGAATATACGATGCGCTTGAGAAGTGTTTTGAAACTAGTTCTCGTTCCCAAGAGGAAGCAATTAAAAATGCTCACTTGAAGAGAGATCTGAAAACAGCAGTTACTCAAGGCGATGTGGAAAAGGTAAAGCAGCTAACTTTAGGGGATGTCGCCGTCATGAATGAAATAACGGATGAGTTAGATGAATTATCTGTAGATTCTGCAAGTGAACCATCCGCTAAACAATTGCCTGCCAAAGAAAATAGTAGAGACGCAAAATTTCGCGTCTCCACATTTCGCGTCTCCACATGGGCAAATATAAAATTTCAAAATCAGGAAAAGACTGTTTAATTGATAAGACAGAGTGGGAGAGAGGGAGAGTGGGAATTTGGAGTCGGAGAGGAGGAGAACTTCTCCATTTCTCCCTTCCTGCACTACTCCACCGTTCTCCTCCTCTTGCCAACGACTAAATAACTATGATTTTTCTGGAACTTGTCCTCCAAAATTTTGGACCTTATAGTGGGCGTCAGGTGATAAATCTCGATCCCAAAATTAATGGCTATACTCGTCCAATTCTTCTCTTGGGCGGGATGAATGGTGGTGGCAAAACAACGCTAATGGATGCGATTCGCCTCGCACTTTATGGACATCGCGCTCAATGTTCTACCCGGGGAAATCTGAGTTACAGTGATTTCCTGACCCAATGCGTTAACAGCCAAACATCACCTCATGATAAAACTCGTGTTGAGCTAGTATTTGAACATATTGAAAATGACCGACCAGTTAAATATAGAATAGTGCGGACGTGGGAAAGAAATCCTAAAGAGAGTAAAGACCATTTGGGTATTTTGGGTGATGATGATACATGGCCTGTTGAGGCTTTAGTTAATACTTGGGATGAGTATATTGAAAATTTACTACCTCTAGGAATTTCTAATTTATTTCTTTTTGATGGAGAACAAGTTAAGGAACTAGCAGAACAGGAAGTGCCACCACCAATCGTTGTGGATGCGATTCGCGCACTTTTAGGACTGGAGCTAGCAGAACGTTTAGCAGTCGATCTAGAGATTTTCATCACCCGCAAACGCAAGGAACTAGCTGATAAACACGACCTGGCAAACTTAGAGGAAATTGAACAAACCCTGAATAAATTACAGGAAGAATACAACGAGCAAATGCAAACTTTTGTCTTTCTACAAGAAGGATTAAAATTATCAGAAAAAGAAGCACAAGAAGCTGTTGATAAATTCATTTATGAAGGTGGTAGAGTTGCTGCGGAACGCAGTCAGTTAGAAAAGCAGAAGCAAGAAATAACAGCAGCAGCAGAAAATATTCGTCAAGAAATGGGTGAATTATCTGCTCATGTTTTACCATTGGCGTTAATTCAACCACTGCTGAGCCAAGTGCAAGCACAAGCAGAAAAGGAATTTCGAATCCGACAGCAGCAAATAGCACAAGAAATCTTGTTAGAGCGAGATCAACGCCTGCTCAATTGGATGAGTAACTTGGATATTGCAGAAGAGAAATTGAAGAAAATCAAATTATTTTTGGAAGACGAGCGGAGACGAAATTGTACTTTTCTACAAACAGAAGCTTGGTTATTAGCCGATGATGAAACTTTAAGTCAATTGGGTAATATAATCTATTACTTACACAATGCCAAAATTTCTGCTAAGCAACAATTAGCTAGTCTCAAAAATAAAGAACAAGAAATTATCACCATTGAACGACAAATACTCCGAGCAGCATCACCAGAAGAATACGAACGACTGTGTGATGCAATGCAAATAGCACAAAATAAAGTTGCCGAAGCTAAAGTTCAATGCGAAACAGCACGCCGTCGTTTAGTTGAATTAGAAGCGGCTATTGAAAAGTCGAAAAAAGATTTAAAAGAATATACTGAACAAACAATTGACCGCAAGAATACCGAGCATATTATTACCGCATCTGCTAGAGTTCAAGATACGCTTAAACTTTTCCGGGAACGCTTAACTCTCAGAAAACTAAACAAATTAGAAAATGAAGTAACTGAGTGCTTTCGCTATCTCCTGCACAAATCCGATCTAGTACATCGCGTGACCATTGATATTAATAATTTTAGTTTATCCCTGTATGATTTACAGGGTAAACCTGTTCCCAAACATCGCCTTTCTGCAGGAGAAAAACAACTTTTAGCGATCGCCTTTCTTTGGGGACTAGCGCGAGTATCGGGACATCGATTACCAGTAGCAATTGATACACCATTGGGCAGGCTTGACTCTTCACACCGTAGTAACTTGGTTGAACGTTACTTCCCTGAAGCCAGTCATCAAGTAATTCTCCTTTCCACTGATACAGAAATAGGTAAAAAAGAAGTAGAAACACTCAGAGAAAACGAAGCGATCGCTCGCGAATATCTGCTCAAATACGACCCATCCACCCGCCAGACAACTATACAACCTGGCTATTTTTGGTAATGAAAAGAACTGGATCGAAGCTGTTTTGTGTTTCCAAAATGATTTTTCACCACCAAGACACCAAGACACCAAGACAGCAAGCAAAGTCAACAATAGTGCGGACTAATCAAATGGAAGCCCCAATCGAACGTATCAAACTTTCCCAAACAGCCAAAGACCAGCTTACCAAACTCAAACGCCTTACAAAAATCGACCAATGGAACATTTTGTGTCGTTGGGCTTTTTGCCGTTCTCTCGTCGAACCTAGTGTACCCTCTCCAGTGCCAATCCCCCAAGATAGCAATGTCGAGATGACTTGGCGTGTCTTTGGTGGTGAAATGTCCGATATTTTTCTGCTGGTACTTAAACAACGCTGCTACAACGACGGTCTCGGAACCGACCGAGAAACTTTGGCTACACAATTTCGCCTGCATTTGCATCGTGGTATTGGATACTTAGCAGGCGATCCAAATATCAAGAAAATTGAAGATTTGATTGAATTAGCGACGAAGAATTGAAATTATGGTTAGTGGATAGTGGATAGTGGATAGTGGATAGTGGATAGTGGTTAGTGGTTAGTGGTTATTGGATAGTGGTTAGTGGATAGTGGTAAACAAACAACTATTAACTACCAACTACCAACTACTAACTACTAACTACTAACTACTAACTACTAACAAAGTCAAAATGCTCTTATGTCTGAGAGCTACGTAGAAATTGAACGTCACAGAGCTGCAATTTTTCGCGTTGACTTGTCTCGCCCCGTGCGATTGGCAATAGAGTGGTCAATTTTAAACAAAGATACTACATTTTTTGACTATGGCTGCGGATATGGTGGTGATGTCGAGCGAGTGGCAAACTTAGGTTACACCAGTGCAGGTTGGGATCCCTATTATTATCCCGATCGCGATCGCATTGCCGCTGATGTTGTTAATTTGGGCTACGTCCTGAATGTCATTGAAGACACAGAAGAACGGCGTCAAGCCCTGCTAGCAGCTTGGCAACTAACGCGCAAGGTATTAATTGTTGCCGCTCAAGTCCTGATTAATGCTCCTAGTCGCAGTCTCATACCTTATGGTGATGGTGTTATTACCCGCCACCATACGTTTCAGAAATATTACCAGCAAGAAGAACTTAAAAAATACATTGATGAAACACTAAATGTAGATGCGGTACCTGTAGCGTTAGGTATTTACTTTGTGTTTCGGAATGAAGCTGAAAAAGAAGCATACAAAGCTATACGCTTTTTCTCTAAAACCTCGACGCCAAGAGTCCGCATCCCTACCAAGCGGTTTGAAGACTACCGAGATCTGCTTCAGCCACTCATGGATTTTTATACAAAACGCGGTAGACTGCCAGTTAAGGGCGAATTGGAGAACGAACAGCAATTATTAAGGGAATTTGGTAACTTCCGCCGGGCTTTTGCTGTGGTTTTGCAAGCAACTGATGAAGCTGAATGGGATGCGATCGCTTACCGTCGTTCTCTGGATATTCAAGTTTATCTGGCTCTTGCCCACTTTCAGGGTCGTCCTTCATGGCACAAGCTGGCTCCAGAAATGCGCCATGACATTAAAGCTTTTTTTGGCAGCTACGAAGAAGCTTGCGAAGTGTCTGATGCTAAGCTTTTTAGCTTGGGAAAACCCAGTGTAGTCAAAGCTGCTTGTGAAAAAAGCAAAATTGGTAAACACACACGTAGCGCTCTATACGTCCATGTTTCTGCATTATGTGAAGTTGACCCCCTATTAAGAATTTATGAGGGCTGTGCCAGTCGTACTATTGGGCGGGTAGATGGTGCAACCTTAATAAAATTTCACACTGAAAAACCACAGATATCTTACCTATTTTACCCAGAATTTGATACCGATCCTCATCCGGCACTGCAAGCAAGTATTACTATTGACTTAAAAACTTTACAGATCGCTCATCGAGACTACACAAGCAGAGCAAATCCGCCTATTCTCCACCGTAAAGAAACATTTGTCACTCCCAATTATTCACTCTACGAAGAATTTGCTCAACTCACTCAAAAAGAACAGGAATTGGGCTTACTCAAACACAAAAGTGATATTGGTACTCGTGCAGGTTGGGCAAAATGTCTCGCCGAACACAAGGTAGAAATAAGAGGACATCAAGTTTATCGACTTAACGAAAGTTAATAAACTATCTTAACTCCTGCCTACTAACTTGAAAAATAGGGATTGGCGATTGGGGATTAACTGAGCAGCAAACCCGCATCTTCGTGTCTTTGTGTCTTTGTGGTTGAAACAAGACACCAAGGTACTTTCCCTGGGGACAGCAAAATCTTAACTGAACCGTATTGACCCACAATCCATTTGCATATTTCATCTCCTCGTTGTGGGCTATTGTGCGTGGGGGGCCTGACTAGAAAATACTACTTAGACAAACATTTTATACATGACACCAATTCCAATGCCCATTTTCATGTATGGCGGTGAAAGGTTTTTCATTGGGACTGCCTTGTTTAGGCAACTTGGCATAAAATTACACATCGGTTATGGCAATATATTGCAATCTCCGATCAAAATTAAAAAGGTAAATCGAATTACAATTACTGAGAAATATTAACCAGGTTAACTAGGTGGACATAATTAAACATAAAATATCAACAAAAAAATTCCGCGAACAGAAGAAGTGAATTTACCCTTCTGCTTTCTGCTTTTTACTCGTATGAGGAATGTCAAAAACAGTGAGACAAATTCAATCCCTGCTGAAGGTATTTGAAAGCCGCAAAATGGCGGCTTTATTGTTGCTAGGCTTTGCATCAGGTTTGCCTTTATTGTTAATCGGTACTACCCTGAAAGCTTGGATGACCGAAGAACAGGTAGACTTGGGGGCGATTGGCTGGTTTAGTCTTGCCAGTTTACCTTATTCCTTCAAGTTTCTGTGGTCGCCACTTTTAGATCGGTTTACACTGCCATTTTTGGGGAGACGGCGGGGTTGGTTAATTTTGATGCAGATCGCCTTGATGGTGGCGATCGCCTTGATGGCTTTTCAACAACCGAAACAAGCGTTACAGCTTTTAGCCATCAACGCCATAGTTATCGCCTTTTTGAGCGCAACTCAAGATATTGCTGCGGATGCCTACCGTACCGACGTTTTGACAGAATTAGAAATGGGGGCTGGTGCAGCAGTCTTCATTTTAGGTTATCGAATGGCATTATTAGTAGCAGGTTCTTTGGGACTAATACTTGCTGACCGGATGCCTTGGTCTTCGGTTTACTTATTAATGGCAGGTATGATGATAATTGGTATTTTTGGCTGCTTATTTGCGCCAGAACCAGGACAAATTAGCCCTCCAGCTTCTTTAGCCGAAGCGGTAATTTTGCCATTTGGGGAATTTTTCCAGCGCAAAGGTGTTATCCGAGCATTACTGATCTTAGTCTTTATTACCCTATATAAACTAGGCGATGCCTTGTTGAGTAATATGGCTACGCCCTTTTTACTCACAGTAGGTTTCCAACTAATCCGAATTAACCCAATCGGTAGGGGAGAGGGCTGCGAAACTTTCGGGGATATTCTTGATTGGTTTCCAACTAATCCGAATTAACCCAATCGGTAGGGTTTACTCGATATTGTGGATCTTGCATAGAAACTAAGGTTTCCAACTAATCCGAATTAACCCAATCGGTAGGGTCCTAGTTATGCGCGCGGTATTGCGGAATTTGCTAATTGGGTTTCCAACTAATCCGAATTAACCCAATCGGTAGGGCTTACCCAGTAAGGGTTTCAGCCGCCAAATCGACATCACTGCTAAAAGTATAGTACATCCTCCCAAAAATCGAACAAAACACATACCTCAAACCCTTATCCAGTAAGTAATCGACACCATTCAACGAAAAATATAGGGTTTTGGGGATTTGGTGAGTGGTGTCGATGACCATGTTACAAAACCTCCTTAATTATCCTAAAACCTAGATAATATAATACTTTGGTGGTGCTGCTGGTTCTTGACCACCAATAGTTAACACTCTGGAAACAGCTTCTTCCGAAATCCAATAAAATCGCACATTGTCCTGGGATGGTTTGACAAGTTTTTTTGATTTCTCAAAAAGTTGCCGCATTTCCTCCAAACTTAAAAAACATTCAAACACAGAAAACTGTACTC
>JANZYY010000422.1 GCA_026419705.1 Fischerella sp. | reverse complement strand
CCTGCTGCTTTGAGTAAATCTTCCCGGTAGTAAAGCATTCCTACATCGGAACGCATGGGAATGCGATACAGCTTGCCTTGATAACGTCCCCCCTCCACATCCTTGGGCGAAAATGCTGCCAACTCCTGTTTGGAAATGCGATCGTCCAGGGGTAGCAACCATCCAGCTGCCGCAAACTTGGGTGTCCAGATGATGTCCATATTGACCAGATCGTAGGGGGATTCACCCAAGATAAAAGATGAAGTATACAGGTCTTCGAGCAAATTTGTGGCATTCGGCCCTTCCACAAGGTTAATGCGAATACCTGGATTCTTGACCTCGAAATCTCTAATCAAACCCTGTCTCCAAGGTTGGGCATCGGGGGCAGTAATTAACATATTGAGGGTAACTGGTCGTTGCGAGAGTGTTACCCTACTGAACAATATGATACTCAACAGAATTGCCAGAAAAATTCCTAAATGCAAAAAACTTTGTTTTTGTATGGATTTTTGCAACTTGTTTATTGGCTTTCGGTACAACATTATCAATGCAGCGATCGCTAGTGCTAATAATATGAGGAAATTAACACATTAAATACCTGAACAAGGATGATTTTGTGGGCGTCGCATAAATGCGGGATGATTTTCTTGTATTTCTCTGTTAAAACCTCTTCTTAGCGTACTTTGCACCTTTGTGGTTCATTGATTTCATCCCTAAATTCAGCAACGCCATTTTGTGTTACCTCTTAGCAAAAGTACTTAAACAATGAACAAAAGATTAAAAAAACTTAAAATTCAGCCAAGTCACTCCCTTGTGAATAAGCGTAAATTTTGCTCACAGTCTGCAAGTATACCGCAGCTCCTTCAAGAAGGAAGAAATTGTATACTAATACAGCTAAAAGTTCCTATTATAGATGTAAATTAATTTCTTCTTAATAAAATTAACAACTTTCTCAAGATAGAGGTGGCTGCAAGAAATAAATTTCTCAAGTGGTAAAATATTTATATTGACTATATTGCCGAAAGCTAGTGCTTCAAGTAACTCACAGCAAGATCGGCTTGTGCAGTACAGTTGCTGCTATTTTGATGCATTTGGTTGGCGATGGGTACGGAAAGTCACATTTACACCTTCATTGGATTGTTCTAGAACTAACAGAGGAGTAGGCTTAGCCTTTTGATCCCAATGCATATAGGCAATCCGCCCTTGAATTGTTGGTTGCCAGTTATCTTCATCGTCTGCAGGACTAAGGTAAGTTTCAATACAGTCTATAATCTGGCTAATCGTGGCTGAAGTCGCTTGTGTTGGCAACTTCATTAAGCGGATTTGAATGCGAAATAACACTCGCTTAGTAATGTTGGGTGGGCTGCCAGTCTCATATTCGACGTCAAATATTTCATCTACTTGCCTGCCGGTGTTACTGGCAATCCCTACTACTCCTTGTTGGGCTTGATGGGGACGCAGCGCTTGAGAAATTTTATCTTTAACTTTGATTTTAACTTGATTAACTATGGCAAAATGAAAAACTTCCTCTGACATTCGCATCCGCAAATAATCCAGGTTAAATTCCCGCGAGTTAATTAAGTCGGGGTTAGTTTCCATTTTGCGAATTGTTTCCAAGGCGAGTTTAAACTTTTTGTCTAGTTCTCGTGTCCGAAATTTTTCAAATTTGAGTTTTTTCTGTAACTGATTCATCTGGATTTTGCCATAGACAATTAAAACAATCACAGCTAAAGCTAATCCTCCACTGGTTGCTACTAACAACAACGGTGGTGCTTGCGGTTCGCGAGCGAGAACTTGTTGAGATACCTTTTTAGTTTTCGTGCCAGCGGATTGGGCAATAAACATCGAAGTTGACATAATCAGCAAATGGAAAAACTTGACTCCTGATGTATAGGATGCCCAAATCCTGGATGTCATTTTGCGATATTGGTGGTATTTTTGATTGGAAGGTGGTTAATGGTTGGTTGTCAACCACTAACTACTAACTACTAACTACTAACCCCTTGTTAGTATGTACAGACT
>JANZYY010000421.1 GCA_026419705.1 Fischerella sp. | reverse complement strand
GCGCAAGATGTACGGTCGTGCAGATAAAGATTTTTTGGAGCGGGTATTCCAGAAGTTGTTGCTTAACTTTACTTGGTGGGTGAACCGCAAGGATGTAGAAGGCAAGAATATCTTTCAGGGCGGTTTTCTTGGCTTGGACAATATAGGTGTTTTCGATCGTAGTGCGGAACTGCCCACTGGTGGACATATCAATCAAGCAGATGGCACCAGTTGGATGGGAATGTATTGCCTGAATATGCTGACGATCGCCCTAGAATTGGCGAAAGATAATTCCGTCTACGAAGATATTGCCAGCAAGTTTTTTGAACATTTTCTTTACATTGCTGATGCCATGCACCGCATTGGTGAGAAACAAACAGCATTGTGGGATGAAGCTGATGGTTTTTACTATGACGTGTTACATTTGCCAAATGTCGGCGATCTACCTTTGAAAGTGCGTTCTTTGGTGGGGCTGGTTCCGCTATTTGCTGTAGCTACCCTGGAACCGGAAACTTTGAATTTGCTTCCAGGCTTTAAACGGCGGATGGAGTGGTTTATTCGTAATCGTCCTGACTTGAAAAATAATGTCGCTTGTATGGAAACACCAGGTGTTGGTGCACGAAGACTGTTAGCGATCGCATATCGAGATAAACTCCGACGCATCCTCAAAAAGATGCTAGATGAAAGAGAGTTTTTAAGCCCCTATGGTATCCGCGCACTCTCTAAATTTCACGCAGAGTATCCCTATATCTTTGAATTCAATGGATATCAGTACCGAGTCGATTACGAACCGGCTGAATCCAGTACTACCTTGTTTGGTGGCAATTCTAACTGGCGCGGGCCGATTTGGTTCCCCGTAAATTTCCTGCTGATCGAGTCACTCCAAAAATTCCATCATTACTTTGGTGACGATTTCAAAGTGGAGTGTCCGACCGGCTCTGGCCGAATGATGACGCTTTGGGAAGTTGCAGCTGACTTATCTAAAAGATTGCTGAGAATTTTTTTAAGAGATTCGTCCGAACGGCGACCTGTTTATGGTGGTATGTCAATATTCCAAACAAACCCCCATTGGCATGACCTGATTCTTTTCAATGAATATTTCCATGGTGATAATGGTGCTGGTATTGGTGCTAGTCATCAAACTGGCTGGACTGGTTTAGTGGCAAAGCTAATTCAGCAGCAGGCAGAGTATGGCGACCAAAATCACTGAGCTTTTTACTGCTAACTTTTGAGTCACAAAGGAGTTATCTGGTAATGGAAAAGCTTGCTGACACCCAATACCCAATTCATAATTTGCTACAATCGCGCTGGAGTCCTGTGGCGTTCTCAGAGCAGGTGGTAGAATCAGAAAAGTTACTTAGTGTTTTAGAAGCAGCACGATGGACTGCTTCTTCTTTTAACGAGCAGCCATGGAGCTTTATCATTACCACCAAGAAAAACCCGATAGAATTTGGCTATCTACTTGGGTGCCTGACACAAACAAACCAGCAGTGGGCGCAGAATGCCCCAGTATTAATGCTCTCCGTCGCAAAGCTTCACTTTGACCGCAATGGCAGGGAAAATAGACACGCTTTTTACGATGTCGGAGCTGCTGTTGCTAACTTAGCTATACAAGCAACGGCTGTGGGGTTATTTGTCCATCAAATGGCAGGATTTGACGTGCAGCAAGCACGGGAACTGTTCGGTATTCCTAATGGCTACGAGCCAGTGACTGCGATCGCGATCGGTTACTGGGGCGATCCACAAAAACTGCCTGAAAATTTGCTTCAAAGAGAACTGGCCCCGCGTACGCGTAAGCCGTTGGAAAAGTTTGTATTTACTGGCAACTGGGGTCAATTTTTTTGATACTTCCACCGCTAAAAGATGACTTAACCCTCTCGCACGCATCTTGACCGTTTGTGCAATGGTTGCACATGCTGTAATTAGGACAGCTTGAGTGGCTATAACATCCGCTTTCTCATTTATCCCACCGCGTGAGATTCGCGTGGGCTTTCTGCTTTCAGTGGTTTGTGTCATGTTCGCTTGAATATTTATACTGTTTAAACGTGAAACATATTTGTGTTGTACCAGATGTGCCATGGCACGTATCTACAGGATTTAAATGTATCGCGATCAACGTGAAATGGTATAATAGGTAGTTGGTAATTAAGATACTGATGATTTTCCCATGCCCAATGCCTGATGCCCCAAGACGGTAGGCGGTGAGCTAGCATTCTCACTAGAGTTGCCAACGCCAGTTGCCTGCACCGAAAAACCCCTCTATATCCAAACAGACAGGTTGCGCGAACAGCAGTGGCTCCTCCGCAGTCCACTGACGCTAATCTTGATGTGTGCCAGAGGTGTCACCTCAAGTCTGTGCAAGATACTCATAGCGTTCTGAACCGCCGTTGCGAATTTAGCAATTGAAATCCTCCATATCTGCATTAGGAGCAAGCTTGATTAACTCTTCTACATTGTCGTGCATTGTTTTGCAAATTGCATTCAAGGACAGGTCATTTGGACTGTATCCAAAAGGCTCTTCAATTTCTGAGCCAATTTGTTCAATACTCAATAATGTAAAACTCACAAAAGCCATTATAATGCCAGTCCACCAACTTGAATTACTGACTAGTTCTAGAGGTAATATCAGACAGTAAATTAACACCAATAGTCTGAATTTAATAACATATATTAAGGGCATTGGAGTTTTGAGAATGCGTTCGCAACCAGCCAAAATATCTATCATATAATCTAGCAGATTATGCCAGATATTTAACTGATAAATATTTAAGGAATTACGTTTATACTGACAATACAAATAATCTCTAATCCCAAAAGCAATTTGTAATGTAGGATAATTGATACCTTTAAGCTGACAATACTGTTTTTCGGACATTAATAATGCTAGTTCATCATTCAAAGGTTCTGCTCTCAAATGTAACTTCATTGCTATTGGGAAAGCAACTATTAACCGAGGTATTGCCTGTTTGGAGACTCTATCTTTGGGTGACTATTCTTTAATTACTACATAAATTTCTTGAGTTAAGTTCCGGACTGTATTAACTAAAGCTCCCCAGAGTTTACGGCCTTCCCAAAATCGCTCATGGGCTGTATTTGTCCGGAAAACCAATAACAAAGACAAACCGACATTAAAACTTAAAACAGCATTGGTCAGGCACGATTACTCTGTGAGAATACCATGGGGAAACCAAAGTAGTGGAGTAAGGATACTAAAAAACCATATATGCTATAAAAGATTACCCAGGGTAAAATAACTGAAATAACCGAACTTTCAAGTCGTTTTATTACAACTTGAAACCAGTTTAGCGTTTTGCCAGTGTAAAGTTGATATTTTCCTCCAAAGGACTTACTTGCTTTTTTGATAAAATTTTTACACTTTTCCAGTGTATTCGTAAGATTTGAGCTTCTCTTACTCATATATATATAAATTCCAGAAGCTTATATTCCTACATTTGTAAAAATTACAATAGAGATCTTTCAGAATAAATACACCTCAGATTTACGAGAGGAATGTACAATACAAGCCAGAGATTTTTTCAATTTTAAAATTGTTTATATTTTTACCTTTTTTTGAGAATTTGACCAGAAAAGATAACGAAGATAAGGAAGAACTTACATACCAGCTTGCAAGCACACTACTCCCACATATACATTTGTAGTTGCTAACGCTAACCTCGTTCAACGAGCAGTTGTTGTATACAAATGCTAATTAACATGATTTTTTTGGAAATTAAGCAAGTTAAAAAATTTATTATTAAATGTGTAGCTGCTGAAAGCGCTTCATTATTGGTTTATTGAATTTACAAAAAACGGCTTAATTTATTCCTTAAAATATCTATTTTCCCTAGCCAGGAGATTCATTAATTTAGTAAAAACTAAACTTAGCTTCTCAACTCCAAAATAATCTCACAACAACCGATTTAATTCACCCAGAGAGTAGGTGAACGCAGAATTAACAGGGATAGTACCAAAGTGAGCAAACGTGCGACCCATAGTCGAAGTAATCAGGATTTTGTGGCAAGCGATGTAGCAGCTCCAAAACCGACACTGGCATTAAAAGACGCGATCGCCATGATTGTAGGTGTGGTCATTGGTGCAGGTATTTTTGAGACGCCAGCCTTAGTTGCTGCCAATGTGAGCAGTGCAGAAGTTGCAATACTTCTTTGGTTGGTGGGCAGTGGAATGTCGTTGGTGGGAGCTCTTTGCTATGCAGAATTGGCAACAGCATATTCGCACCCAGGTGGTAACTACTATTATTTGATGCGTGCTTTTGGTAAAGACATTGCCTTTCTGTTTGCTTGGGCACGAATGACAGTTATTCAAACTGGCTCTATTGCTCTTTTGGCCTTTGTGTTTGGGGATTATGCATCACAATTGTTTGATCTTGGAACTTATTCACCTTCCATTTACGCCACGATGGCGATCGCCATCTTCACTGGTTTGAATATTCTTGGTGTTCAGCAAGGTAAGTGGGCACAGAATTGGTTGACAGTTGGGAAAGTAGTTAGCTTGCTGTTAGTTGTTGTTGTTGGTCTGATTTTTGCCACACCCCTCCCGCATGACTCCACAACTAACCCTGCATCTGGAACAAATTTGGGACTGGCAATGATTTTTGTGCTATTGACTTACGGTGGCTGGAATGAAGCAGCGTATATCTCAGCAGAGTTGCGCAACGTGAAACGCAACATGACGCGGACACTGCTGTGGAGCATTGGTATAATCGCAGCCATCTACCTACTAATCAACCTAGCTTATCTCCAGGGTTTGGGGTTGGTGGGAATGGCGCAATCTGAAGCTGTGGCAGCTGATTTGATGCGTCGGGCTTTGGGTGAATCTGGTGCTCAGTTTATTAGTTTGTCGATCGCGGTTTCTACCATTAGTGCCATCAATGCCACGATTTTTACAGGAGCACGTACTAACTATGCCCTGGGACAAGATTTTTCCCTATTTGCTCGTCTTGGACGCTGGCAAGAGCGCAGTAACACACCCACTCCAGCCTTACTTGTGCAGGGTGCGAT
>JANZYY010000420.1 GCA_026419705.1 Fischerella sp. | reverse complement strand
ATCTTTAACTGCCTCAATAATGCTAACCTCTGATTCAGTGGGAATAATTTTAGTAATTCTGAACCCTGCGGCTTGAAATAGGTGTTGAAATTCTTCTTCAGTACGGATGCGTCCACCAGGACACATTACTAACATATTTACGTCTATAAACTTACTGCCATAAAACTGGTTTCCTGGCGGAATTACAAAGTCTATGACCAATAATCGGCCTTGGGCTTTCATAGCTTGATGACAGCGTTGAAGAATGGCGAGCGATCGCTCATTGTCCCAGTCTTGAATAATATGCTTGAGAATATAAGCATCCCCTCCCGTGGGAATTGTCTCAAAAAAACTTCCCCCAACAAATTCGCAGCGATCGCGTACGGCTAAATCCCAGGAATTTTTAGCTCTGTCAATGACATCTGGGCGGTCAAATAGTATTCCTGTCATATGAGGGTAGGCTTGGAGAATGGTGGTCAGCAAGCGGCCTTTCCCACCACCAATATCAACTAACTTACCAACAGATGAAAAGTCATAAGCTTCTAAAACTAAGGAATTTGTCTGTTCTGACTCCGCCATCGCCCGATCGAAAATTTCACCTTGGCTGGGATTTTGGTGATTGTACTCAAACAAATCCATACCATATAAACGCTCAAAGGCACTTTCTCCAGTCTGCAAACTGTACATCAAATCTCCCCAGGCTTTGTAATAATGTTCCTCACCTCGTAAAATTGCTACTGCTCGAACTGATTCTGGGGCGTTGCTTTGCAGACAATCTGCTAATGGAGTTAGCCCAAAATAACGCGGCTTCATTTCTGCAAAAATGCCAACGCCAGCCAAGGCTCGCAATATGCGATAAAGTGCATCACTGTGGGTATTGGTAACAGCTGCCAAAGTGTCGCAGTGCTGAGGATCGTCTTTAAGTAAATCTGCAATACCTAGTTTTGCCACTACGTAGACACACCGTGATATCCAGTAGGCGTGTATCCATTCCATGACAGACATTTGAAATGGTGTATTGCTGGGTGCATATATAGATTCTGATAAACTCATGACTAACCTCATTACTAGTTTTTTAATTCCAATTCTTGGAGTTGAATTGCATCACAAATCCTGTCTGGGAGAATCTTGGCTAACATCAAGAGCAAGTTTAAAATCAATTTTTCCTTAGATATGAAATAGCGAGTTTTCGGTTTATTCGCTTCTAGAGCTTTCTGAATCACATTTGCAACTTCTTCCGGTGGTATTCCCATCCGGTTTGACTTGATTAACTGCTCTACAGAAAATTTGTAAATATCACCGTACATAGCTCGAGCTGTAGGTGACATATTAGCTAATTTGTTTTGCAAACTTGCTTCTACTTTGTCTGGTGCTGCGGAAGCGATTGAGCCTGGCTCAATTAAAATCACTTCAATTCCCCAAGGATGTAATTCCATTCTTAAAGCATCATTTAATGCTTCTAGGGCAAACTTGGAAGCACACAAAGCTGCAAAAAACGGTGAAGAAATCTTGCCAGAAACAGAGCCAATATTAATAATCCGACCTTTGGCTTGGCGGATTGTTGGTAAAAAAGCTTGGGTAACAGCTACTAGTCCAATAACGTTGACTTCAAATTGCCATCTTAGTTCATCTAGTGCCAGATATTCCAGTGGTCCATCTACTAATATTCCTGCATTATTAACTAATCCAACTAATCCTTGTTCACCAATTGCTGATGAGACGATTTCTGCTGCAGATTTAATCTGTTCTATTTTGGTTACGTCTAGGATAATTGGTGTTAAATTCTCTGATGAATTTAATTTTAGTAATTCAGCATCTTTTTGTTGACGAACTCCTGCGAATACTTGATATCCTTGCCGATCTAACAAGAGTGCAGTTGCTCTACCAACTCCTGTAGATGCTCCGGTAATTACTACAGCACCTTTATTTTTTTGATTCATCGATTTTGCAAATATGGAATTTTGCTCCTACTACAATACGGTTCAGTTAAGATTTTGATCCCCCCTAGCCCCCCGATGAATTGGGGGGAATGGAGTCTTGAAGTTCCCCTTTTTAAGGAGGATTTAGGGGGATCTCCAAAGATTGAATTGTACTAACTGAACCGTATTGGCTTATACTACTCTGGTATGAGTACCCAGTTTTTTAAACTCTAGCCAAGTGATGAATAAAGCAATTAATACCACCAATGAATCTGCTAATAACATTCCATAATACACACCTCTAATGCCTAAATATGCCGATAATACTAATACAAACGGAATCAGAAATAAGAGAGTTTTGGAGAGAATTAATAAGCCTGCTACCTTACCATTGCCAATTGCTTGAAATAAAGTGACGCTACAAAAACCCAAAGGCAAAATTAGTAGTAGTAAGTTGACAATTTGAAAGTTCAATAAATCATCATTACTAAAATTAACGGTTGGTAATAATATTCCCAAAAATGTTGCTGGTAATAAGTGTAAAGGTAACCAAATTAATCCTAAACACAATGTTCCTCCCAGTCCAAAGGTGAAAAATGCTTGCTTGAGCCTGCGATAGTTTTTTGCTCCATAATTCATGCCAATTATTGGCTGTAGGGCTTGCACGAATCCTTCTATAGGAATAGCTGCTAACGCATATAATCTTAGTGTTGCACCAGCAACGGCAATATCGCGATCGCTTCCATATTGAGCAATAGATTTTAAAATTACAGATTGTTCCACTAAGCTAATAATTTCCATCAATAAGGCAGTTAATCCTACTGATAAAATTGCTGGTAGTAAATCTATTGCTAGAGTCAAATTTTTGGGAGAAACTGGCACTGAACTTTTTGCCGAGAGAAAATAAGTAATATTCAAAATACTATAAACTAACATAGCAATTACTGTAGCAAGTGCTATGCCTCGAATACCGGAGTTAAAAACACTAATAAATATTGGATTTAAAATAGCATTAACAATTACAAAGACTCCGGCAAATATCATAGCCAGACGAATTTTACCTTCTGATTTAATTAACTGACTGGAAGCTACAGCTAGGATATAAAATACTGACCCAAGGGTATAAGTTTGAAAATAATCTGCACCAAAGGTTGCTACTTCGCCTTCTGCTCCCATGAATGCAATTAATGATTCACTACCAAAGTAGCCTAAGATGGTGATCAAAAAAGCGATGAGCGCGCTCATTATTACTAAAGTGCCAAAAATTTTGGACTTAGTTTTGACATCTTCTGCACCAATTGCTCGGCTGAGAACTGAAGCAGAACCTACTCCTACCAAATGAGCGCAACCAACTACAATAGAAGTCAGTGGTAGTGCTAAAGAAATTGCTGCTAACGCGCTTTCACCAATCAGTTGTCCGGCAAATAAGGCATCTAGGAAAGTATTAAAGCCAATCAATAGCATTCCTAAAATGCCGGGGATAGTTAATTTCACCATCAATTGAATCAGATTACCATTCAGTATTTCATGAGTGACTTTTGATTGTGGTTCAGTAGTCATATTAGTTGCTGATTTGTGAGTTGTTATGTAAGTCTTGGTATTTTAATTACTTTGTATAATTGCATAAAATTTGCATCAAAAACCATCTTGATATACTCAATTTAATTAACAACGAATTGCTTGTTATCGCTGTTTTTGATGTTGGTTGATTTTGCACAATACCATTTTCAATCCGCTCGCTGGGGGATAATTTGCGCCTTGCGGCCGGGGTTTTTCTGGGTGTGTGTTGGTCAGTGCTAATTGATAGTGTGAAACAATTGTTGCCAATACTAGTTTCATTTCAAACAAAGCCAGAGCTTCCCCGGGACAACGGCGGGCGCCGCCACCAAAAGGCAGAAATTCGTAGGGAGAGTATTGTTTTTCTAAAAAGCGTTCTGGTTGGAATTGCTGTGGTTGCGGGTATAAATCTTGATGATGGTGGGTTAAATAAATACAGCCGATGATAACTGTTCCAGGACTTAATTTATAGCCCATCAGTTCAGTTGGTAATTCTACCCTCCTGGGAAAGGTTACCACTTGAGTTGGATAAATCCGCAAGATTTCATAACAGACAGCATTGAGGTAAGGGAGTTCGACAATGCTCATCAAGTCGGGTGAGTCGCCCAGGCTTTTGATTTCTTTGAGCAATTGTTCGCGCACCGCACTTTGGCGATGAACCCAGTACAACGCCCAAGCGATTGCAGTTGCGGAAGCATCCCGACCACCGAATAATAATGAAGGAAACAAATCGCGTATTTCTTCATTCGTCAATAATTCACCTGTTTCGTTGCGAGCAAATATTAACTCGGAGAGGAGGTCATGAGCAGAAGGGTTTGGTTGCTGGCGGCGATCGCTAATTTCGGCGTAAAGCAGCTGGTCAAATTGTCGCCAAAGATAACGAAAGTAACCCCACGGACTCCACCGTCCTAGGTCCTGTTGCAAGAAGGGGAAGGATAAGGGTATTTCTACAAATGGCGATCGAGCGTAATTCATTAAATTAGCCAGCAATTTTCTCAATTTTTGGTAACGCTCCCCTGCATGCAAACCGAATAGAATATTTAAAATTACCTCCAGGGTAATCTTTTGCATGGTTGGGTAGGCTAAAAAAGATTTGCCAATCTGTAACTGATTCATGACTTTTTCTGTCAAGTCACAAATTTGTTGTCCGTAGGCTCGTATCCTATTACCATGCAAGGGAGGTATGAGGAGTTTGCGCCGAGATCTATGGCGTAAACCATCTAGCAAGAGCAAGCTGTTTTTACCTACTAGTGGAGCTGCTTGTTCGTTCAATTCTCCGGAGGCGATAATCTCTGTCGTATTGGTAAAAATCTGCTTCATCCCTTGGGGATTGCCCACAAATACCAGGGGTGTAGAATCAGACATGATGGTGAAAATGTCGCCATAGCGTTGGCTCATTTGATCTAGAAAACCAAGGGGATCGGTTGCAAATTGTATTCTCAGCAACCAAGCGGGGAGTTTTGGACCTTGAGGTAGGTTCATAGTGGGTTATATTTTTAAACGCAGAGGGTTGCACAGGAGCGCGGAGTTTTTGCCGAGATGTGCATTTTGACGC
>JANZYY010000419.1 GCA_026419705.1 Fischerella sp. | reverse complement strand
AGATGTGTATAAGAGACAGCCATTAGTGGTGGTAAAGGAGTTTTGATAGCTGCGCACGTAGGTCAAACCTAAATCAAGTGCATCGTTAAATTTGTAACCTATTTGACCAAGAGCGGCATAGTTACCATCGAACAAACCATCGCGATCTAATGGACTACTAGCTCTGTTCTCACGTCCACCAGCCAAGTATCCTACAGATGCAGTGAAAGCCCCTTCAGGATTAAAGGTTATGGTTGCACCTGCACCACCAGCGCCTTGGCGATAGATGGGGCTAAAACGAGCGTAGCGGGAAATAGAACCTTTACCAGAGCTGGCAAAGTCAGGATTAAAGTTGTTAACGTTTTCCCAGAACTCACCGTTGTTAGCGTCTATCTTAACTCGTATGGAATCGTTGAGGTTGAAAGCGTAGTTAATTTTATCGATTTCAACGCTGTTGTCGGTATCGTTGTCAAAGGATAGACGAGTCATGTTAGTGCCAGTTGCTCCATTCAGATTAGGCACATTGCCAGCTTGTAAACGGATTTGCAACTGGTCTGAACCGGTGAAGCTGCTGTTTAAACTTAAACGAATCCGATCTGAAAAAGTGAAATTTTCGTCTACATCTTCACCGCTACCGTCAGCCTTCTCTTCACCAAACGCGCCAGCCAAGTTGAAAATTGCTTCCCCAACTAGCTTGGTTGTAGTAGAAAACTGATTTGCTTCCAACTCGGCGGTGCGAGCTTCTAGAGTATCTACGCGACCCCGCAGGGTAGCGAGTTCTGCAGAAAATTCTTCTTGCAAACGCTGCAAGGTGGCTAGGTCTTCTTTGGTAACTAACTCGGATGTTGCGGTTGCAATCAGCTCGTTGACCCTGTCTAAGCAAGCATTCAAACCTGCAGCAAACTCATAACGGGTCATGGGACGGTTACCCCGATAAGTACCGTTGGGATAACCTGCAATACAACCGTAGCGTTCGACCAAAGATTGCAAAGCTTGGAATGCCCAATCTGTGGGTTGGACGTCGGAAAACTGAGAAACAGATGTTACCTGATCCATACTGTCACCAGACTCTGGGGATAACTGGGACACAGAGGTAACGTCTTGACTCATTTCTTGATTTACTTCTGCAGCGAAGGCGCTATTTGCAGCAAGCAATGTAGCAGCGAAGACAACTGGACTTAGCTTGAGGACGTTCCAGAATGGTTTTGTCATTTTGTTGATCTCACTCACACCTACTGGCGCAAATCATGATAAAATCTCGCGAATATATTTTATTTTATGAGACTTTACCTTGATTTTCAGTAATAATTCTACCAAGATTAGCAGCGGTTAACGCAAGTTGTCCAAAGTAGTTTTTTAGTCTTTTCTCAATAGTTTTATTTTGGTAAACGTAAAATTATTCTACGTTTATGACGTATCAGATTACCCTCTTCCTCAAACTGTTGGAGGAGGCGAGTTACCGTCACTCTAGTTGTATTTAATACCTCTGCCATTTCTTGATGGGTAATGTTGAGGTCAATAAGTTTACCTTGTTCTACATCCCGACCAAATTTTTCACTTAACCAAACCAAAAATTGCCACAAACGCAGGGAAATAGGTTTTCTGTGTACAATACTCAAAAGTTCCTCTGCCTGTTGAATGTGGAGCATTAAGGCATGAACGTCTTGATGCCAATGATGTGGTGGCACTAAGCTCACTTCCACACTGGTCAGGCATTCTATTTGGTAAGGCTTGACTCTGGACAAAGGATAGCCAATCAGATCTCCAGAACCCCAGTACCCTAAGGTAATAAATGTTCCGTCTTCACTCCAAGTTAAAGTACGGACAGCTCCGCGTTCAATTCGCCACAGCACGTCATTGCGCGGTGGAATCACCTCTCTGCGAGTGAATAACCTTTGAGGCAGATTTGCTGATAAGTTAGATTTATTTGATGCAAGTGTATTTTGTGTGCGACTGCTGGGATACATCATTGTAGGAGATTAAGTATTTAAGTTTGGAATTGTTGGAAACAGTTCTCTAATGTGCTCTGATAACTGCTATGTGCATGTATTTGCAATTGGTGGGAGCCAGTCAAACTTTCCATAGGTTTTTGAGTGCAAATTCAACCAAAAGATAGATGTTATAAGCACGAGCTTCTCGTAGGCTGGGAATAATAGATTGACTGCGACTAGAGAATACATAAAAAACCTGAGTTCAAATCTAAAAAAAATCAATCTTGCCTTTGTCTAACAGATCCAGTCAAGGCAGTAGCTTTTGTGATACTTAAGTAAAGTACTGTGTTTGGCGCGGTTTTCCGGGCTTGTTTAAATCATGGGATGGGGAAGACTCAGTATTAGGTGAGCAAGATTGATGGTTTAGGATTCTATTGTCAGGTAAAATTGATACTTTCGGAGAAAGAGATTATTAAAGTTTACTTGCAATCAGCGACAAAACCAGCTTATTTGTGTAGTTTAATTCTTAATTGTCGGTTAATAATTATTGCATTCTCAAATAATTAAGAATTTTTCAAACACCTCCAGTTTTAATTACGGCAACAACTGCAGGTTTTGGAGGTGCGCCAGTAGTTTTACCAGGCCAATTTGAGCCAATCGGAACCTGGCGAGTTTGTAAAAATTCTTCACCTGTTGTGGTTGTGACCAGGAATTCTCTGGTTTCGAAAGCCTGGTTCTGGCGAATGCCATTAGCCTCTCCGGGGTGTTGTATAGCAAGAAACATTGTTTGTTCGTCTGAAGTAAAACAAGGTCCTGTGATTTCGCATTCCATAGGTCCAGTTCCGAATAAAAAAGCTCTACCCGCATCTTCGCCCTTGGTGGGAATAAACCAGATAGCATTGTTGCCAAATAAACCAGATATGACCGCAGGTTTACCATTGTCATCGGTGCGATTTTTAACAGCTTTATTGAGCTTTCCCGTGGACGTGTCTGTTACCATCCAAACATTGCCATTCTTGTCTATTAACAAATTATCTGGATTGGCAAAACCCATTCCACCAGCAGCTGGTTCACCACCAGTGGCTAACATTTGCCAGCGGAATGTCAACGCTGCTGGGTCGTTGTCTTCTTCTGTTAAACGCATCACCCAGCCATACTCGTAAGGAGCTTCTGCTTTTGGACCTTTGAAGATTCTGGTGTCCGGACCGCCTTCTCGGTCGGGGAAACCAGAAGTAAAGCTAATATATAAATCACCATTGGGAGCAATTTCTGTGTCTTCTGGACGACCGGTACAAGTTGCACCAACAGCATTGGCGGCGTAGTGAGCATCGATTAAGATCGCACCTTGTTTCTCTTCAGCATTGCCAACATAGAGGTCGCCCAATTTTTGAAATTTTTGCTTATACTGAGAAATCTCTTCGTCTTTAGTAATTGGCAAGTAAAAGCCTTCGATGGGTTCTGGTAATCTGAAGAGGGTTTGCTTGTCTGAACCTTTACTGGTGATTGCTTGCGGACTTTTTGGTAACTGAATCAAATTTCCGGCTATGTGACTGGGAAGTTCGGGATCTACTGGTGTATCAGCTTTTAACGGTATCCACCTACCAGTACCATCAGGGTTAAATTTGGCAGCATAAAGCATTCCTTCGGTCAGTAACTGGGAATTAGCTTTATTTTTAGGATCTTGAACCTTGTCGCGGCTCACAAATTTGTAAACATGTCCTCCTCGACGATCGCACCCCGAATAAAAAGCCAATGGTTTCCCCGCCTCCACGCGCACACCCACTGCTTCATGGCGATAGCGTCCCAACCACGTGTGTTTGGTACCGTAGTCGTTGGGGTTAGCTGGATCGACTTCTACAATCCAGCCGTATTTATTGCCAGCTAATCCAAAAATATTACCCTGTCCGTATAGTTCCTCATCATCTAAGGCAAAAGGTCGTTCGCCGGGATCTAACGAAGTTCCATCAGCATATACTGGTTCTGGTACTTGGACCTGAAAGTTTTCTTCGGCGCTGAGGACTGTACCCCAAGGAGTTGTACCACCAGCACAGTTGCCAAATGTACCAATAATGCGATCGCCCAATTTATCAATGTATCCTTGTCCCTGTTGTTTGCGAAATACAGCCACCGCCGGTCCGGTTGCTTTCAGATAGCGTCCATCATTTAAACCAGAAATACCAGAAATTCGTCTCTCGTTTTGAGAACTACTGCGTTCCCACTTACCATCAGCAGTCTTGCGAATTGAAATGACACCTAGTCCTTGATCTAGGAGTGCTTCTTGAGATATTTGCCTGATATTGACTTTAATTGGGTCATTCTCAGGCAAAGCAAAAGCATTGATTTCGTTTTTATTACCTGATGAGTTGTTTTTCAGTGCTGTTTTGACTTCCTCGAACGGCAAAGATTTACCAATGACTTGTTTGTAAGTTTGCATCCAAGGAATGGCGCTGATGTATTCAAAGTTAACACATAGGTATCCTTCGTTTTCACCAGTTGGAATAAAAGACAAATAGTCGTTGTTGTAACCAAAGCGACTGTCACCAACTCGATCGCCCCAAGCAGCTATGATTTGGTATTGATAACCTTCTGGCAATACCAAATCATCCACAACTTCGTAGTTACTGTATTGTTCTTTCTGCTGTTCTGGTTGCAAACCAGCTGTTTCTAGGGGTATCGGTCCTTTTATTGGTTTAAATTCTAATTTTGCCTTTTCTACCGGTGCGGGAGATTGATTTTTCATACATCCCCCTAGAGAACTCAGCGCGATCGCACTTACGCTCCCTCCCACGAACAGCAAGAAATTTCGACGCGTGATACTCATCAGTTTTATTAATTACACAGAGCCATTTGTAGGATGGCAAACATTTTGAAGTTGTCTTTGGCTAATTTAGTCGTCAAAGTTTAAGAACAGGTAAGCTTTACGTAAATTTTACATTATCTATACTAATTTAGTCATTTCCATGACATAGTCAAAGCGCAGTAAAAGCGCAAGATTTCCATAGTATCTATTACTCCACCAAACCAAAATTG
>JANZYY010000418.1 GCA_026419705.1 Fischerella sp. | reverse complement strand
TTCTAAAACTGTACCTTGAGAACAGATATCAAAACAAAATCGGATGGCGTCAGGCATGATGGCTGAAAGTTTGCCTATTTCTAATAATACTCGTTGGACTTTGCAACCGTGAGCGTGTTCGGATACGATTGCAACAATATTTTGCGTGATGCCAAGTTCGTGCATATTTAATAAACCACATAGACGCGCAGCGGCTGACCGTAGGGTAGGACGCAAAGAACACAAATAGGAAGATAAATAAGATATTAATCAACAAATTCTTGGTAATTGATCGCCAACAAGCATATCAACAATGCGTTCAGCACCAAAAATAGTTTTTAATAAAACAACACCTGCTGGTGAGGAAATCACTTCACCAATAATAGAAGCATCTTTCCCGGCTGGGTGAGATTTCATTGCTGATAAGACAGTCTCAGCGTGTTCGCGTCCTACAACCACAACTAATTTACCTTCATTGGCTAAATACAAGGGATCTAAACCCAATATTTCACAAACGCCTTTTACTTCTTCTCTGATTGGGATAGATGATTCATCAAGGCGGATTGCTACATCAGAATTGAGAGCAAATTCATTCAATACCGTGGCTAAACCGCCGCGTGTAGCATCCCGCATAGCATGAACTTCGGGACACACATCAAGGATAGTTTCTACTAAACTATGTAACGGCTGACAATCACTTTCAATATTAGATTCTAATGCTAATTCACCACGGGCAATTAAAATTGCTGTGCCATGATTGCCCAATTCACCATTAATAATTACTACATCACCAGCTTCAATATTGTAAGCAGAAATAGAAACACCTGCGCGAATTACGCCAATACCAGCTGTATTAATAAACAATTTATCGGCTGCACCGCGATGCACGACTTTTGTGTCACCAGTGACAATTTGTATACCTGCTTTGTCCGCAGCAGATTTCATACTGGTAGCGACACGCCGTAATGTTTCTATTGGTAATCCTTCTTCTAAAATGACACTACAGGTAAGATATAACGGTCTAGCACCACTCACTGCTAAATCATTGATAGTGCCATTAACAGCTAATTCTCCTATATCACCACCAGGAAAAAATAAAGGGTCTACAACATAAGAATCAGTAGTAAAAGCAAGTCTATCTCCCTGTTCAATGAGACTTGCTAAATTAAAACTTGCTTGATCTTCTAATTGTGAAAGAATCGGATTATCAAAATTACTGACAAAAATATCATCGATTAAATCGCGCATCGCTTTGCCACCACTACCATGGGCGAGAGTGATGTTAGTATCGTGTACTTTGCCCCGACGACGGCGGATTTTTTCGATATTTTGAAAAAGAGTATTTTGGGAAGAATTACCAGAATAAATTTTCATATTGAAATTGTAATTCAGGCTTACTTAGGTGCGTTAGTTAAAGCGTAGCGCACCCTACTGGACTGGCACAGCTAAATTTGTGCATTAGATTTTTAGCCTGTTTCGCGCTGAAGCGCTTACTACGAACATTTTCTATTACACTATTTTAGGCTTGCCAGTCCACTACAATTAACTAGATTTATACACCTTTTTCAACGTGCCTACCACTATGCTTATCAATATGCAAAACACCCCCGACACCCCAATTTTCCCGCTCAAATTCATCAATATGTACCGTCACCCACTCTGGTTTAGTGCCCATAGTAGAAACCAATGCATCAGTAATCGCTTGCACTAGTTGCCGTTTCTTTTCTATAGAATGACCTTTAGCAATTTGAACAGTAACAAATGGCATAATCTTCTTTGTGTCCTTTGTGTACTTTGTGGTTTGTAAAAAAAAGATATTCTTCATTTCGCAACAAACCAACCAACTATACCCTTACCCTTTCTCGTTTAGCCTCCCTATCCTTCACCACCTGCGAAAAGCGACCATATTTGTAATAAGCTGCACAAGCACCTTCAGAAGACACCATACAAGCTCCAATTGGTGTTTCTGGAGTGCAAGCCGTACCAAATACTTTGCATTGCCAAGGCTTCAAAACACCCTTGAGAATTTCTCCACACTGGCAAGCTTTATGATCCGCGACTTTAAGATTTGGAATAGTAAACTTCAATTCTGCATCAAATTGACCATATTCAGGGCGAATTTTTAATCCCGAATAGGGTATATCACCCAAGCCACGCCAATCAAAATTTTCTCGCACTGCAAACACTTTATTCATAGCAGAAAGCGCGATTTGATTTCCCCCCTTCTCCACCAATCTGTTATATTGGTTCTCGACTTCGCAGCGATTTTCTACTAATTGCTTTAACAGCATCCAAATAGATTGGAGAATGTCTAAAGGTTCAAATCCCGAAATTACTATTGGCTTGTGATAGTGTTGGGAAATAAACTCATAAGGATCGGTGCCAATTACCATACTGACATGACCGGGTCCGACAAATCCATCTAGCTGCAAATCAGGATTATCTAACAATGCTTTTAAAGCAGGAATCACGAGGACGTGATTGCAAAACATGCTGAAGTTATTTATATTTTCCGCTGCTGCTTGTAGGATGGTAAAAGCAGTACTGGGGGCTGTAGTTTCAAAACCTAAAGCAAAAAATACAACTTCTTTGTTAGGGTTTTCTTTGGCAATTTTGAGACTATCCAGTGGCGAGTACACCATGCGAATGTCTGCACCTTGGGCTTTGGCTTGCAACAAGCTTGTTTTGGAACCAGGAACCCGCATTGCATCGCCAAAGGTAGCAAAGATGACGTTGGGATTTTGGGCGATCGCGATCGCATCATCTAACCTACCTTTTGGCATTACGCACACTGGACAACCAGGTCCGTGAATTAATTCAATTGCCCTGGGTAATACTTCTTCAATACCATATTTAAATATAGAATGAGTATGACCGCCGCACACTTCCATAATTTTGACGCTTTTGCCCAACAGGTTGGACAATTTTTCTATTTGCCAAAGTAATGCTTCAGCTTTAGAAGGATCGCGAAATTCATCAACGTATTTCATATGAATGTTAGTAGTTAGTAGTTAGTAGGTAGTAGGTAGTAGTTAGTAGTTAGTAGTTAATTTTTTACTTGTTAACCACTATCCACTAACTACCATCCACTAACCAGTTACCATTACTTCTGCAATTTCTTGCAGTAGCTGTAATGTTTCCGCTGCTTCTTTTTCGTTAATGCGGTTCATGGCAAAGCCAACATGAACTAACACCCAGTCACCGACACAAGATTCAGGAGGATGTTGTTCATCAACAATACAAGCAATATTAACTTGGCGTTTCACACCAGCGACGTTGACAATTGCTAGTTTGTTATTAATGTCTGTTATTTCGATGATTTGACCGGGGATGCCTAAGCACATTGTTTATTTTCCCTATAAAGGCATTTTATAGCTTTAATATTTTCGTGGTGATAATTAAGTTTTTTTAGGAACCACATAGACGCGCTAGCGGCTTCCCGCTAGGGTAGGACGCAAAGTACGCAAAGAAAAAGAGGAGGATAAGACAAATTATTTAGCGCTGCTATATATGTGGTGTTGAGAATTATTCGCTGAGAATTTGAGCTGCTGCAATTACTGCTTGACCAAGTGATAAACCGCCATCGTTACAGGGAACTAGACTGTGAGTTAGTATATTGAAACCCAAGTTTCCTAGATGTTTGCTCACTTGCTCTAACAAGATACTATTTTGAAAAACTCCTCCTGTTAAAACGATATTTTTGATGACATTTTGTTTGCAAAGACGGTTAACCATCTCAACAATAGCTTTTGCCAAACCTGCATGAAATTTAGCAGCTATAATCGGTTGTGGCATTTGCTGCTGCAGGTCATTTAGTAAGCCCTGCCACATTAGTCGAGGGTCTATACAGTAAATATTATCTAAAATGGCAATATCAAAAGAATAATTTAGTTTTTCTTCAACATTATTTAAACAATCGGTATCGACCAAAGCTTCCATTTCAATTGCTGCTTGTCCTTCATAGCTACATTCTTCTCGGCAAATACCGATAGCAGCGGCGACAGCATCAAACAATCGCCCCACTGAAGAAGCCAGGGGAGAGTTAATTCCCTTGAAAGTAAGTTGATTGAGCAACTTAAGTGGCTTTTTTTCGAGAAAACTTATGAGTTCTAAATCACCATATTTTTGTTTCAATTCGTCCCAACTAAAAGCTGATATTAATTGAGCATACGTATTACGCCAAGGTTGATAAATTGCTTGTTCTCCCCCAATCATTGCCACTGGCTTAAATTTTGCTAGTCGCTGAAAAGTTTGGTAATTTGCTAATAAAAATTCTCCGCCCCAGAGTGTGTTATCTTCACCATAACCTAAACCATCTAAAGCGATACCTAACACAGGGGGTGAATCTAGAGGCAGATGATTTTCTGCCATGCAAGCAGCAATATGGGCGTGATGGTGTTGAATGGGGTAGAGTTTGATTTGATTTGCCGCCGCTAGTTCCTTACCGAATTTTGTTGATAGATATTCGGGGTGTTTATCGATGGCGATCGCCTCTGGTTTATGCTCAAATAAATTTAAGTATAGATTGAGAGTATCTTGATAAGCAGCAAAAGCGGCAGCGTTTTCTAAATCTCCCAAATGTTGAGATAAAATTGCTTGTCCATCTCGTATTAAACAAAAGGTATTTTTTAACTCGCCACCCATTGCTAAAATTTGAGGAACATCATGAAACCCAGATGGTAAATTTATCGGTGCTGGTGCATATCCTCTGGCACGACGAATCATTCTGACTTTATCACCAACTACCCGTACAACCGAATCATCTACGCGGTTAACAATCTCCCGATTATGTAAAAGCAAAAAATCAGCAATGTGCCCTAATTTTTCTCGTGCTTCATCATTATTAATACATTGCGGTTCATCAGAAAGATTGCCGCTAGTTAGGACAATTGGGCGATTCATCCGCTTGAGAATTAAGTGATGTAAGGGTGTATAAGGTAGCATGAAACCGAGGGTATTTTGCCCTGGTGCGACTGAGGGGGAGATGGGGAGCTGTCTCTTATACACATCT
>JANZYY010000417.1 GCA_026419705.1 Fischerella sp. | reverse complement strand
GCTACAATCCGTGAACCTCGTATCAATGTGGCACCATCATGTAAGAGAGTTTTCGGTTGAAAAATTGTCTGTATCAGCTCTTTTGACACCTCAGCATTCAGTTTTACTCCTGGGACGGAAAAATCCCGCTCATCAATCGGGCCCGTCGTTTCTATGATTATTAGCGCACCTATGCGGTTTTTCGACAGTTCTTTAACTGCTTCAACGATTTCATCAATTACACTATCAGATTTGGGAACTACCAGACGAGATGGTTGAAATAACTGCCAAAATTCGCCACGTCCTAATTGTTCTAAAAACCGACGAAATTCTGATTGGAGAGCAACTGCCATTGCTACAGCACAACCAATCACCAGCTTTTCCAGCACAAAATTTAGCAGTTGCAGTTGCAGTTTGCCACTGATTGCTGATGCCAGCATCAGAATAATAAATCCTCGCACCATCCAAAGTGTCCGGCGCTCACTGATAATCATAAGTATCATGTAGGTCAGCGCCAGTACTAAGATAATATCCAGAGTCTCAAGCAGCAAGAGCTGAGACCATCCTAGGTTTGTCAGCCATTGCTTCCACCAATCTCCCATGACATCTGGACTAAACCCTTTGCCTTTAATCAAGTAAGTCAATAGTCAATAGTCAATAGTCATTAGTCAATAGTTCCTGGCTAAGGACTAATGACCCTCACAGGTAACCAGTCGCACCCTTTGCAAAGCCGCCCAAAAGAGACGTCTACATAGGGTGGCGCGAAATCGCGTCCGCGTATGAAGGAAGGCTCGTGGAAACCATGGCAGGTGCTCATGGGGGGCGAACCCCCTTTGGAGCGCGCTGGCTTACCAAGGACCAATGACTAGTTTTTTAATCTTTCTGGTAAGCAATCCTGTCGAATCAGGTCTTGATAAGTTTCGCGTTGCAAAATCAAATTTGCTTCGCCATTCGCCACCACAACAGCTGCCGGTCGGGGCAGACGATTGTAGTTAGATGCCATACTGTAATTGTAAGCACCAGTCGCCATAACTACGAGTACATCTCCTGGTTGAGTTTTGGGTAGCTGGGCATTCTCGATCAGAATATCTCCTGATTCACAATGCTTACCAGCAATTGTGACTGTTTCTGTTAAGGGGGCAGACATTCGATTAGCCACTATAGTACGATACACTGACTGGTAAGTAATCGGACGGGGGTTATCAGACATTCCGCCATCAACTGCTAGGTAAGTGCGGATATCAGGAACAACTTTGGATGAGCCGACAGTGTAGGCTGTGACGCAAGCAGTGGCGATTAGCGATCGCCCGGGTTCGCAGAGTAATTTCGGTAAAGGCAAGTTTTCTGCTGCACAAGCAGTTTGAATCACCTCACAAATTGGTTTTACCCACTCTTCAATGCTGGGTGGATCGTCTGATTCTATATACTTGATTCCTAAACCACCACCAACATTTAACTCTGTTACGGTTAAACCGTAATCAGCCGCTTTACCCATCCACTGCACCATCACCGCAGCTAAATCTTGATGCGGTTGGCGTTCAAATACTTGGGAACCAATATGAGCGTGTAACCCCACACAATTTAGGACAGATTGCTTGCTGACAAAACTAAACAATTCATCCAAATCGTTGGGATCAAAGCCAAACTTACTATCCAGGTGTCCTGTACGAATATATTCGTGAGTGTGGCACTCGATCCCCGGCGTGAGGCGGAGCATAATCCGGATGGGGTGGAAACTTCCCTTCATCTCCCCATCTCCCAATCTCTCCAGATTTTCTGCTATCTCCACCAAAGTATGCAACTCGTACCAGTTATCAACCACGATCGTGCAACCGGACTCGGTGGCAAAAACCAATTCTTCCCGAGATTTATTATTTCCGTGGAAGTAGATTTTTTCTGGACTCACACCTGCATTGAGAGCGGTGTAGAGTTCGCCTCCAGAAACGACATCAATTCCTAAACCTTCTGATGCGGCGATCGCACAAACTGCTAAACAACTCCATGCTTTAGATGCATACAATACCTGAGATTGACCCTTGTAGTAGTGTTGAAAACTTTCTCGGTACTGGCGGCAAGTTGTCCGCAGGGTTTCTTCATCTAAAATATACAACGGTGAACCAAATTGCCGCACGAGAGTTATTACATCACAACCTCCTATTTCTAGGTGGTCATGACTGTTAACTTTCGCACTTAACGGTAAAAGTTCCTGATTTGGTGAAATATTGATATTTTTACTGCTCGCTTGCGGTAAATACTGTTGAGCAGAAAGTTGAACCCCACCAGGGTGAGTCGATACCATAACTATTAAGAGTTGTCCTTGTCTTAATTACAAGCAATTAGCGGCTATGCCGATTCCCAGTTTACCGAATAACGCGCTTGTTCGCCCCTGCCTTTCAGTTTTGGAATGGTAGTAATTGGGGGGTAAGGGTATTTTCCTTTACCTGTTCACTCTTTGTACTTTCGCCCTTAGGATTTTACCTTCTTGTCGGTAGAACAATCAAAAAGCGTGAGCAAATCGAAATTAGAACTGAAATCAATCACAACACCAGATTTGAATGCGGTGCTGGAACTAGATATGGCTTGTTTTGGCGGTCTTTGGACACTAGAAGCTTACCAAAGAGAGTTAGACAGCCCTAACACTGTTTTACTTGGTTTATTTGCGCCTTTATCTCCCTTAAAACTACTGGCAATGGGTTGCTATTGGTCAATTTTGGAAGAAGCCCACATTACAATTTTGGCGGTTCAACCCCAATATCAAGGTCGAGGATTAGGACAGGCAATGCTATATTATCTGCTTGAGAGTGCTTGCGAGCGCGGCTTGGAACGAGCTACCCTCGAAGTGCGAATTTCCAATCAAGCAGCTATTTCTTTATATCAAAAATTTGGCTTTCAAACTGCTGGACGGCGCCGACGTTACTACAAAGATAACAATGAGGACGCGCTGATTCTTTGGTTAGGAGGTATGCAAGATCCAGAATTTTTGGATACTTTAGAAAACTTACGTGTCAAAATCAGCGATCGCCTCAATCAATCTGCTTGGTATGTAGTTGATGTCCATTAGTTATTGGTGATTGGTTGATAGTTGGTGGTTGCTGGTTGCTGGTTATTTCCAATACTCATCTCCCTCGGGGGATTGGACGGTAAGCTATTAATTTTTTTAACTTCAAATTATTTTTATTTTTTATTTTTTATTTAGAGTATAAAAAATTATCATATTGTGCAAGTAGTCATTGACATAAACAAGAATATGTGGTATGTATAACTATTTGGAATTGGCATTAAAAACTCATAAACTTAAGCTTTTTCGTCTGCAGTCAATCTCCAGAAAGACGTTAAATTCAAGCTCCTCAATACATAGTCCATAAAAAGTAATAAAGAGTAAATAATTTCCCGGCAACTCTGGGCGATCGCGGTTGAATGTCTATTTCTTTATACAGACATTCAACCTGTTTGCCTGTGCTAAAATCAGCGTACCGGCACGACGCAGGTGATGGGAAAAATGCCATGTTTGAACGCTTCACAGAAAAAGCCATTAAGGTAATCATGCTGGCCCAAGAAGAGGCCAGACGTTTAGGCCACAATTTCGTGGGTACCGAACAGATCCTCCTGGGTCTGATTGGAGAAGGTACCGGAGTGGCAGCAAAGGTACTGAAATCAATGGGCGTCAATCTCAAAGATGCTCGGATTGAAGTAGAAAAAATCATAGGCCGGGGTTCGGGCTTTGTAGCCGTGGAAATTCCGTTTACGCCACGGGCAAAGCGAGTTCTGGAACTATCCTTGGAAGAAGCGCGCCAATTAGGGCATAACTACATTGGCACCGAGCATCTGCTGTTGGGCCTGATCCGAGAAGGGGAAGGTGTAGCAGCCAGGGTGCTAGAAAACCTGGGCGTGGATCTCTCTAAGGTTAGAACTCAAGTGATCCGGATGCTGGGAGAAACCGCGGAGGTAGGTGCTCCCGGTGCCCAATCAGGACGCAACAAAACCCCGACCTTGGATGAATTCGGCTCCAACTTGACGCAAATGGCGTTAGACGGCAAGCTCGATCCCGTGGTGGGACGTGCCAAGGAAATCGAGCGGGTAATTCAGATTTTAGGTCGCCGCACCAAAAACAATCCAGTACTGATTGGAGAACCAGGGGTTGGTAAAACCGCGATCGCCGAAGGTTTGGCGCAGCGCATTGCCAACAAAGATGTCCCTGACATTTTGGAAGACAAACGCGTAGTCACATTAGATATTGGTTTACTCGTAGCAGGAACAAAATACCGAGGTGAATTTGAAGAGCGCCTGAAAAAAATCATGGATGAGATTCGTCAGGCGGGAAATGTAATTTTAGTAATAGACGAAGTACACACTTTAATTGGTGCGGGTGCGGCGGAAGGTGCTATTGATGCGGCAAATATCCTCAAGCCAGCATTGGCAAGAGGTGAATTGCAGTGCATAGGTGCTACAACTCTAGATGAATACCGCAAGCACATCGAGCGGGATGCAGCCCTAGAACGTCGCTTCCAGCCAGTAATGGTTGGTGAACCGAGTGTAGATGAGACAATAGAAATCTTGCGGGGTCTGCGGGATCGCTACGAGCAACACCACAAGCTGAAGATTTCCGACGATGCATTGATTGCGGCGGCGAAATTGTCTGACCGTTACATTAGCGATCGCTACTTACCAGACAAAGCCATCGACTTGATTGATGAAGCAGGTTCTCGGGTACGCTTGATTAACTCCCAACTACCACCCGCAGCCAAGGAATTGGACAAAGAACTGCGCCAAATATTAAAAGAAAAAGACGACGCAGTTCGCGCCCAAGATTTTGATCGCGCTGGAGAACTACGCGATCGCGAAATGGAAATCAAAGCCGAAATTCGCGCGATCGCTCAAAGCAAGTCCGGTAGTGGTCGTGCAGATGGCGAAGAACCCATAGTTACCGAAGAAGACATTGCCCATATTGTTGCTTCTTGGACAGGCGTACCGGTGAACAAACTGACCGAATCTGAGTCCGAAAAGCTGCTGCATATGGAAGACACCTTGCATCAGCGCCTCATCGGTCAAGAAGAT
>JANZYY010000416.1 GCA_026419705.1 Fischerella sp. | reverse complement strand
TGTGTATAAGAGACAGGTACATCATTGCTAACCAGTAACTAACAAGTAATACCCCTGCTAGTATCCATTGACTTTTACGTGTTAAGTTGAGAACTGTTAGACTTGCCAATAAGTAAGTCAGGCTAATGCGTTGCAACACCCCCATAATGCGGATGCTACCGAAATCAAACGTCCAAATACCTTTATTCCAAAAGCCGTTTAAGAGTAACCCTAAAGCAAAGAGAATGACAGCGCGGCGGATGATACGCCAGTAAGGCGGGGGAGTGAAAAAGTGGGGGAGTGGAGGAGTGGAAGAAATGTTGATTTGTTCATTTCTCCTCCTCTCCCCATCTCCCTCCCTCTCTAATTTACCGTCAGTATATTTAGAGAAAGAAAAACTCATTGCTACACCGACGATGAATAAAAAGAAGGGAAATACTAGATCCGTTGGTGTCCAACCATTCCATTTAGCATGAAGTAACGGTGGATAGACATTGGGTTCAGCAATGCTGGCTATATTAATAAGGATCATGCCAGCTATGGTAATGCCGCGAAAAACGTCAAGTGAAGTTAGGCGCATAGATGGTATTTTGTGTTTGAACCAATAACCTAATCTTCCTGACGCGAGTAATCAAGAAAAATTCGTAGACCAGCACACAAGTTAAAATTTTGTAAAGATAATTGTGTACCGGTACAAAAGGAACCGAGTTTTTTGGCAACTCGAATTCTGTACTGTGCCCATTTTGTCAAGAAAATTTTAAATTTCTTTAAATTGCTTATGGCTATCAAAGTTGGAGATACAGCGCCTAATTTCACCCTCCCTTCTCAAAGCGGCTCACCAGTTAGTCTTAGCGATTTTCGCGGTAAACCAGTCGTTGTTTATTTTTACCCGAAAGACGACACTCCTGGATGTACAGTTGAATCCTGTGCTTTTCGCGATCAATATGAAGTATTTAAATCTGCTGGTGCAGAAGTGATTGGTATTAGTGGTGATTCACCGGAATCTCACCAAAAGTTTGCAAGCAAACACCAACTACCCTTTACCTTGTTAAGTGACAAAGATAACAAGGTGAGGAAGCAATACGGTGCAACTGCTGCATTTGGTTTATTTCCCGGTCGTGTTACTTATGTGATTGATAAAGATGGAGTTGTGCGATATGTATTCGACTCGATGTTTAACTTTAAAGGTCACGTCGAGGAAGCACTGAAAACTTTGCAGGCGTTAGTTAATAATTAGTAGTTAGTGGTTAGTGGTTAATTAATACCACTAACTACTAACCCTTAACCACTAACTATTTTCATTTATGCGCGTGTGATGTCTCCGAGATGTTAGTATTTGCGTGACCTGTCTTGCCGTTCTTGCCGTTGATATGGCCGTTACCATTGCGGGGTTGAATCACGCCATAACCACCGTGGTTGCGCTCGTAAATAACGTTAATCTCTCCTGTTTCAGCATTTCGGAACATATAAAAGTCGTGTCCCACTAGTTGCAGTTGTTCCAATGCTTCTGCAACTGTCATCGGCGGCATGGCAAAATATTTGGTACGGACGACTTCTTCTGGTAATTCGGGAGCGCGATCGCCAATTAAATCTGTAACTACTGTTTGTTGCACTACTCCTTCTATAGTTTCTTGGGCGTGAGTCTTCCTCTCATGACGCCGTTCTTTATATTTACGGAGTTGACGAGCGATTTTATCTGCTACCAAGTCTATACTAGCGTATAAGCTCTCACTCTTCTCCTCAGCACGGATGACGTTTCCGTTGGCATAAATTGTTACTTCTGCCGCTTGCTTGGGATTGATTCGGGGATTGCGAGCAACGCTTAAATGCACATCCACTTCATTTGTGATGTTCTGAAAATGATTCACCGCCTTCTCAATTTTTTGGTGTACATAGTCTCTAATCGCATCGGTGATTTCAATATTTTTGCCGTGGATGACAAGCTTCATGTAAACTCTCCCGCTCAATATTACGTGTATCTGGTTTGGAGAAAGGTCTTGCGGTAAGGTCTAAATACTACCTTCGAAATCGGAAAATTTCTACATGCTGCTGGTGCGCCTACCTAAGCCAAACTCAGCCGAGCATTTCTCTGGCTTAGTCTGAATTGCCTGACAAATCTCTGCGTCTGCTCCAACTGCTGTAAAGGCATTTGCATACTCACGCAGATATTGCTAGCTTTGCTATTGTTAGTTGTGCTCCCGCGAAATGGTCTACATTCGCTTTTCATAGACAACATGCGTCTTCTTATTAGTTTTAGCCGTTTTTTTCAATGGAAACAACTGCATCAGACGCCATCAGCCAGTGGATTCTTTCCTATTTTTCTTGGCGTGATGGTTATTGCCGAGAATTCCTCCCAACACCATTTGAGGTTACTTACTATTAAAACTAGCATTTTGTATTTTCTAAAACTGCTTCCCTTTACTTTCCTTTAAAATCCTTTGCATAGCTTGAAATTTATATGACAAAATCGTAAATTTTGATACTTGACAACCTAGAAATAAGTGTTTGTTTCGGATGAACAGTAGTATTACTTCACACTCACGTTATTGTTTGCTATATAACCTAGAATTAATGCCATACATAGACGCTTGGGAGTGGCAGCGATCGCTTCTGCAAGAGCGCATCAAAGACCCCAAATTAGAAGACGTGCTCATCTTGTTAGAACATCCACCCGTTTACACTTTAGGACAAGGAGCTACTCCAGAATTTCTCAAATTCGATCTTGACAATAACACTTACTCAGTGTATAGAGTCGAACGAGGTGGGGAAGTAACTTATCATTGTCCTGGTCAACTGGTGGGGTATCCGATTTTAAATTTGCAGCGTCATCGTCAAGACCTGCATTGGTATTTACGACAATTAGAAGAAGTGTTAATTCGCGCACTAGCACGATATGGATTGCAAGGAGAGCGCATTAAGGGTTTTACTGGCGTTTGGGTGCAAGGACGTAAAGTTGCCGCTATTGGTATTAAAGTCAGCCGTTGGATAACCATGCACGGCTTTGCATTAAACGTTTGTCCAGACATGACAGGCTTTGAGCGCATTATTCCCTGTGGCATTTCTGATAAACCTGTAGGCTGTTTAGCTGAATGGATACCTGGTATAACTTGTAAGGAGGTACGCACAAATATAGCACAGTCCTTCGCAGAAGTTTTTGGTGTCGAATTCATTATGGCAAGTACCCACGAAAATTTGCCTACAATAAAAGTATGAAAAAGAACTATCTTGATTTCCGATTTCCCATTCTCCAGCCAAAAATGTTTCCGACCCGATCGTGTCAAGCGTGCAAAGATCTAGTGAGTGCTACTACAGTTAGATTGACAGTGCTGTTACATCAAATTGATTAAAAAGAAGATATATTTTACTTATAAGCCTTGAAAAATAATCTTTCCCGAAAGTTACTCAAAAGCTTTCGTGTTAATTCTCAAAAACATGCAGAAGAAGTGCACGCTCAGCCATTAACGGCTCTTAAAGAACGTGACTGGAAGGCCTTGAAAGAACTATTCGATCGCAAAGATAGTGACGAAATTGAGGCGGACATCAACAGTAAACTGTGTTTGATGGTTCCAGAACCAGTTTGGGAAGATGAACCCTTTGATTTTTTGCGGGAATATCTTTAGAGTCATTTGTCATTTTTCATTGTCCCTATCACCACCCCATCCCAACATTGAGACGACTGAGAAAATTACGCAGGCGATCGCTTTGAGGATTGGTGAGCACTTCATGGGCGGGACCTTGCTCTGCGACTACGCCTTTATCCATGAATATTACCCGGTGAGCAACTTCGCGGGCAAATAGCATTTCGTGGGTGACAACTACCATTGTCATTCCTTCAGCTGCCAATTGCTGCATGACTTGTAAAACCTCACCCACAAGTTCCGGATCTAGAGCGCTGGTGGGTTCATCAAATAGCATGATTTGGGGATTCATACATAAACTACGTGCAATAGCTACCCGTTGCTTTTGTCCGCCAGAAAGTTGCTCGGGATAAGCAGATGCTTTATCAAACAGTCCCACTTTTTCCAAATAAAATCCTGCTATTTGAACACTCTCTTTCGGAGATTTCCCCAGAACCTTACGGGGAGCAAGTGTAAGATTTTCTAGCACGCTCAGATGGGGAAATAGGTTGAACTGCTGAAAAACCATTCCCACCTGTGTTCGCAACTGTCGCAGTTGTCTCTGCTTCAAATGGCGATGAGATAAATCCATACCATTGATTGTTAAAATTCCCGCATCAATGCTTTCTAAACCATTGAAGCAACGCAACAGGGTACTTTTGCCACAACCAGAAGAACCTATTACAGCAACTACTTCACCTCGATTTATTTTGCCGCTGATTCCCTTTAATACTTTCAGTGGGCCGAAGTTTTTTTCAATATTTTCAAAAACAATTGCAGGAGTAGAACTGTCCATTGCCCCTGTCAGTTAAACTAGTGTTAATTTTAGCCAACACTTATATGAAAAGCAGATATCTTAGCATTATGCAATAGATCTAGACGTGAAAAAAAGTAGAGACGCGAAACTTCGTTGCTCTACTAAATCCTTTAGAGATGATTTATAAAATAAATCTAAAATTGTCGGGTCATGTTCGAGTCAAAAATCACGCGATCGCGCTTCATTAAACATTTCTTAGCTGGGTTTGGTACGATTTTAATATTGTCTGCCTGCAATGATTCCGGCAACAACACTGGCAGTACGTCCACGACTGCATCCACCAAAACAGCAACTGAAACAGGTACAAGGGGCAAAACTCTTAAAGTTGCTACAGAACCAGCCTTTCCACCCTTTGAGTCCAAGGAAGCGGGAAATCAGCTAGTGGGCTTTGATATTGACTTGATGAAAGCAGTGGGAAAAGCAGCCGGAATGACGATCGAGTTTCAGAGTCTGCCTTTCGATGGGATTATTCCAGCACTTCAAGCCAATTCGATTGATGCTGCTATCAGTGCGATCACAATTACACCAGAGCGCGCTCAAACAGTATCCTTTTCTAGACCTTACTTTAAAGCTGGGTTAGCGATCGCTGTCCGCCAAGATGACACAACTATCACCAACTTAGATACT
>JANZYY010000415.1 GCA_026419705.1 Fischerella sp. | reverse complement strand
CAACGGCATTGAAGCTAGAGCCAATCGCGGCANTTATGATGTTGAGCGTTTTATATTTAATTAAGTTGAACTACTTACCAAATTATATTGAGGAACTGGGCTTCAGTTCAGAACATATTCCAGAACTCATCCGTATGGCAGTTGATCAACAGTTGAATTCCTCAGATTTGGATGGTCTTGAAATTTGGGCACCAATTCATGCTTGGCGTGTGCTAGGTCAACTTCGTGCTGAAGCAGCAATTGAACCGCTAATCTCCCTATTTCATGAACTTGATGATGATTGGAGTAGTAGCGAGTTACCCGACATCTTTGGCAAAATCGGGCCTGCTGCTATTCCTGCACTCCAAGCCTATCTTGCAGATTCATCTCACGATTCCTATGACCGCGCCACTGCTGCCACCTCACTGACAAAAATTGCTGAAAATCATCCTGATACGCGCAACCAATGTGTTGCTATTTTGACGCAACAACTGGAACTATTTGCAGATAACGACATTGAGCTGAATGCTTTTTTGATAGGTGAATTAATTGATTTGAAAGCTGTCGAGTCTGCCTTTGTTATGGAGCGTGCATTTGCAGCAGAACGAGTTGTGCCCTTTATTGTTGGAGATTGGAATGCAGTACAGGTATCGCTTGGTCTAAAGGATGCTACAGAAGTGCCAGAACGCAAATTTTCCCTTGAAGAAATGATAGACTACTTTGCCCCTAAACCTCAATCAAAAAAGCCTCAGGGTTTCTCTACTACTTCCGATCAAAAGCAGAAAAAAAAGAACAAAAAAAACAAAAAGCGTAAGTAATTTAATTTCAGTTAACGACCTTCAAAAGGTCGCTGTGCCACAATCAGAGTGCAGTGAAAATAGCGCTATCCGAAATAATTGCCTTTCCTTCATTCAAAAACAACAACACCCAAGCTTTTACTAGCTTAATTATTTCCTCTCCTTGGTGATCCTATACAGGGTTGTACTGAATTAAAATTGCACACTCGCCGTGCAATCAATTAATCATGCACTCGCAGCATAAATTAATAATCAGTTACATTGCCCCCTTTTTCACAACTACATTGAGGAAATGTAAGCGTCAAGCTTAGGTGATGTTGTCAGTTGACGAGACAGATGATTGAACAGCGTTTTTACCTCTTAACTAAATGGAACTTTGAACTCAAGGCTGTCGTCTCTGCCAGGGAAGCTTTTAAAGCTTCAATTATTAAATTATCACTTCTCGTCATGGGTGAATAATTTTTGAAATCAAACTTTACTTTTAGCCGCAGTAGTCTTTGTCCCTGTTTTCAGGCTATCAAGTGCTGCACAAACTTCTGAGATATTCATTGATATTGCGAACATCACTTTTTAAACGTTCTCTAAATTTGCGATCGCCAAACTCACTATCCTAGTAGCTTGTTTTCAGGCTAGGCGACAATGTTGAGTCAAGCGGCGATCGCTGTTTTGACGAACTTAAAAATTACTCATTATATCAAACACTCATTCAGCAAAGAATGAATTTCACTCTTTTCCAAATTTCTGCCAATCAGAACTAGCTGGTTTTTAGGTGGAGTAGACCAGTCATCGGTGTGTAAGTTGTAACGAGGGCCGCTAAGTTGAAAGATGTGCCGTGATTCACTATCACTAAACCATAGAATTCCTTTGGCTCGAAAGACATCCTGCGGCATTTTTTCGGTTAAAAATTCTTCAAATTTATGGACATCAAAGGGGCGATCGCTTTGAAAAGAGACAGAAACAAATCCATCATTTTCTAAATGGCGAGAGTGATGTCCATGATGATGCTTATGGTCATGCTCGCGTTTGTGAGTATCTTCCTCATGCTCTAGGTTATATTTATCTTTTTGAGTCAATCCCACACCTAAAATTAATGGTAACGGAACTTGACAATATGTGGTGTTTAAAATTTTTGCACCCGTTTTGACTTCACGAATATAATTTTCTAACTCTTGCAGCTTTTCCCTACCGACAAGATCGGTCTTATTCAAAATAGTAATGTCACCATAAGTTATTTGCTTTAAAGCAGCTTCACTCTGGAAATGTTCGGGACTAAATGCCTCCGCATCTACTACAGTCAGAATAGAATCAAGATTAGTTAAATCTCGCAACTTTGGACCTAAAAAAGTTAAAATAATTGGCAGTGGGTCAGCAACACCTGTAGTTTCAATAACTAGATAATCAATCCGGTCTTCTCGTTCTAAAATCCGATAAACCGCATCAACTAATCCATCGTTTATAGTACAGCAAATACAACCATTGCTGAGTTCTAGCATATCTTGCTCTACAGAAATTAGCAGTTGGCTGTCAATGTTGATATCGCCAAACTCATTCACAAGTACGGCAATCTTTAAATCTTGTTTATTTTGCAAAATTTGATTCAGCAGAGTAGTTTTACCACTGCCTAAAAATCCTGTAATGATTGTCACAGGCATTCCCCTTTTGGGTAGCTCAAGAATTGTTTCTTTGAATGATGTAGCAATAGTTTCCATAGAAAATCCAATTTTTACTAAGAATGCACAACTTGATTGATATCTTGATACTCAATTTCAGCGTGATTGACCCAGACAATCTATTTGCAAGGCTTGGTCAATTCACTCCTTTACTTGCCTGATTTTTTCTGGATCTGCTTTCATAGTTTGTCTACCATGGCTAAATTTGTCTTTGGACTGAATTAAGTCAGTCGGCGCAAACCATGTTAAGTAACGTAAATCATGAAAATAATTTTGTAGTAAGTTGCTCTGTCCCTTTTTTCAGGACTAAAGTCCCCACTACAAACCTTTAATTAATTGCGCCACCCTACTTAAAGTACTGACCATATTATCCATATTATATAGAAACGATAATCTTTATCATAAGAGCGCAAAAATATAACGTTTACGTCAGGAGCATGCAAGAGAGTGAAAATCTTGGGTCAGTGCTGATAAGCTGTTGCGCTTTGTTACGCTTACATATTGCACTTTTTCGTTAAGAATGACTAATGACGACCCTCACGAGCAATTGTGCAATTTTAAGGCGTTAGAGCTTACCAAGTTGCGTTCATACGTCTGACGCATTATACTTTGCAGAAGAAAAATAAAGGGGAGCCTTTGCGTTATGAGGTTCTCCGGTTGTAGTGACTGGCGTGCAGGGGGAAGGTTAACAGAATTGGAAGGTCTTTTTGTCGATACTGACAACAGAAACTAGTGGTTCATCGCATTCATGATGAGAGGTTTGTAGTGAACGATTTATCGCTCAATTTCAAGGGCTAAAGACCTGACTACGAACCTGCATTCATGATGAGAGGTTTGTAGTCAGCGATAAATCGCTCAATTTCAAGGGCTAAAGCCCTAACTACGAATTTGTAGTGAGCGATTTATCTCTCAATTTCAAGGGCTAAAGCCCTAACTACGAACCTGGGTGAAGTCGATTTTTCATTAATATTTACAGGGGCGCATCAAAACATAGAGGGTTGCAGTTGTCTACCGCAAGTTTGCTCAGTATTGATGAGCAAAGATGCACTACTAAGCCAACTGTTTTTTAGAGGAATTTTTCATGCATTGTACCTATCAAACATCTGTTCATTTGCAAGTTCGCAACTTAGGGCGTGTAGTTGCTTTCATAGATTCTGCGATTGAGAATTATCAAGTAATTGCTAATGGTATTACTCCAGATGTTGATATTTATCTGCTCGATTCCCAACGGGATGGAGTTGAGCAAATTATGGGTGTACTGGCTGAAAAATCAGTTGTAAAAGCTGTACACATTTTTTCTCACGGTTCACCTGGACAGTTGTCTTTAGGTAATGCTCAGTTAAATTCTGACACCCTGGAACGCTATTTCAGACAGTCCCGATGGTTATCGACTTTCAGAGGAGTTGACTTTTTCCTCTATGGTTGTAATTTGGCTAGAGGGATAGAGGGAAAAGCTTTTCTGACGAAACTCCAGTCTCTCACTGGAGCAAACATCGCCGCTTCCAGAACACCGACGGGAAACACTGCTTTAGATGGAAATTGGGATTTGGAAGTAAGACTGGGCAAGATTGAATATACACCAATTTTACATCCTGAGGTGATGGCAACCTATGCTGGTGTTCTGGGTACGATCGCAGTTACCAACACAAATGATAGTGGCTCAGGTTCCCTCAGAGATGCGATCGCCAATGCACAGTCTGGTGACACAATTAAATTTGACTCTAGTCTGGCAAATCAAACGATTGTTCTGACAAAGCAAATTGAGATTGATGCTGGCAAAAACCTAACTATCGATGGTGCAGGAGCTGCTAATTTAACTATCAGTGGTGACAACAAAAGCCGGATTTTCTTACTCAACTCCACATCTGTCCAACCCACCAGCCTCACGGTAAAAAATCTTGCTTTAGTAAATGGATATACTAACGAGCGTGGTGGAGCAATTAGCACTACCCACCAAGGCAAATTGACAATAGAGAACGTCACGTTTAAAAATAACGTGGCGGATCGAGGCGGTGGTGCTATCTTCAGTGCCTATGAAGGGACACTGGCAGTTACTGACAGTCAATTTGATAATAACCGAGCCACAGCAGGAAATGATGAACGGGGAGCAGGAGCGATCGCCTTCTGGGGACCCCGAGATTTCACTGTCCGCAACAGCGAGTTTACCAATAACAAAGGCATTAACGGCGGTGCTATCAACAGCCTCAATGGCAAACTCACCATCGAAAACAGTAAATTTCTCAACAACGATACCACCAGCGCTTCCTACGATGCAGGAAAAGACAATCCATCCCTGAGAGGTTACGGTGGTGCTATTTATACAGATCGTGCCAGCGCCATTGATGAAGCCTCCGGTAGCATTCGCATTGTGGGTAGTACCTTTGCAGGCAATAAAGGACGAGGGGAAGGTGGTGCTGCCTACCTCTACACTGGTAATCAAGATAACGTTAGCATCGAGTCCTCCGCCTTCAAAGACAACGAAGTAAGCGCCCTTAGCAACGGTGGTAATGGCGGAAATGGCGGTGCAGTTGTGGTAATTAGTAACGGACTCAACCAAGGCTTAACAATTCGCGATACGTCTTTCGTCGATAACACCGCTTCTGGTC
>JANZYY010000414.1 GCA_026419705.1 Fischerella sp. | reverse complement strand
CTACGTGGTGGAGTAGAAATAGAATTGAATGCCACTTTGGTGTTATAGATTTGTCGTAGCATCGAGCAGCATTCTTGACTTCCGTCACCAGGCAAGCTTGGTGGGAGAGTGTCAATTCAACTTAAATTCATCGAACTTGATTGCTTGCCCATCCGGTTTGCGCGTATCAAAACGATAGGTCCTGATTATACCCGTACCTCTGTCAAAGATACTGAAAACCGTGATTTCATTACTCGCAATATATGGCATCGCCTGGCCATTTTCATCTAACATAGGTGCAATAGTTGGCATAACTGGTTCTAATCCATAGGGATCGCCAATGGCCACGCTATCTTGATTTTGCCAAGGTGGTAGATTTTTGCGCTTTTTATCTTTATAAGCAGCGCCGTAAGAATTGCCGACATTAGAAGTTTCTAAAAAATGCATCCCCGATGGACTGTGAAAGCGGTTCCATAAATGAGAGTGTCCAAAAAACACTAATTGCACTTCTGCTGCTTCCAGCAGTGGCAGTAAATCACGAATAATGTAGTCTGCTTGCTTGGGATACTCGTAGCGCACTGCCTTGATATTACCATCCTCATCCCGTTCAACGATCTGTACTGGGTCGGTATAGGCAGGTACAATGTTGTCACCCAAAGTATGGGGCGGATGATGCAACATTACTACTTTATACTTGGCTTGTTTAAACTCAGGACAGTTGAGTTCTTGCACTAGCCAGTTATATTGCTGGCTACCTTTGGCAATTGGCTCATATATGTGCTGTCCGTAACCCCAATTTTCTGGATTGTCTAATTCTACTTCTGGTTCACCGTATTTTCCCTGCTTGCCACCATCAGTATTAACATAACGCCACATATTTGTGACATACAGTACCACTAAACGTACATCACCAAAATTGACTGCATAATAAGTTTTCCCACCTTCTCGACTTTCGGGCAAGGTAAAAATCTCTTCGTAGGTATCAGTATTAAAAGAGTTATCTTTGAGGAAGTTCTCCCCATATAATTTGAGAGCAACTGTACGGGGAATTGTATCGTTAAATTCTTCGTTCAAACTGTCTTTTCTAGCAAATCTTCCCATGACTTCATGATTGCCAATGCAAGTGAACATGGGTGCATGTTGAATAATTTGACCGCCAGTGTAGCTTGTTTTAGTACCGTTGCAGTCTATTTCATATTTGGCACGACCTTGCAAACATGGAAAAAACGCACCACCACGATTATCGTCAAACCATTCACTGGCGCGATCGGGGACATTCACTAAGTCACCAGCGAACCAAACCGCATCTACTTGCCCGATTGTTTCGACAACTTTTTGTAAATTTGCTGCCACCATTGGCTTAATTTGATGATCGGAGGTCAGCAGAATTTTCAGCGGTGTACCAGGAGTAGGCGTCGGTGCGAGACTAAAGACATCACTGCTGACACTCTGACCATCTTCCCTTACACTCGTGACTCGATAAGCAATCTTTTTGTTGGGAGTTAAACCTGTTACCTCGGCTTCGTGTCGCCAGATATGGCGTTGGACGGGATGTTGATAAACTTGTCCGTCTTGGGTTTGATTTCCTACTCGTGATTGTTGATCTTCACGAGTGCGACTCAATTTGGTAGTTTTGGCACAGACTGTTGCGGCTAAATTTTCACCGTAGGAAACAAAATGCTCATAACCAGCAAATTCGGTAAACCACACAACTCGCACTGAAGTTGGAGTTGGCAGTTGCAGGAATGGATCGGTTAGTAACTGAGGTGGTGATATCATAAGTGGCTGCACAAAAAGAATAGGGGAAGAGGGAATAGCAATTAACAATTGTCCGATCCGAATTGAAGCGATAACAAAAATCGTGTTTTAGAAATCAACCACAGATCGAATTGGTAATTGATGGTTTTCTTCACATTACCCATTAGCCAAATCGGTGGGCGGTTTTCCTCTTCCATCTAGTACTATGTCAAGTTTGAATTGAGGGTTTGTAGTAAGCATGCTTGCTGCTTAAAAATTTAGGACTAAAGTCCTGACTACGAACTTTGCGATCCATCAATTCAAATTTGACAAGCTACTAGAAGAATAGGAGTTTCTCACCGACTTTTTATAATTTTAGTGTCATTTCCATCAGTATATTTTGGGTACTACGTTCTGGCTCATTGTTAGCGGGATGACGTTGGACGTAGGAACCATCTGATTTCAGTTCCCAGGCTTGGCGATTGTCTGCTAGGCTGATCTCCAGAATTTTTTGCAAAGTTTGCATAAGCTGCAAATCTTCAACAGGTGTAACGGCTTCTACACGTCGATCTAGGTTGCGGGGCATCCAATCAGCACTACCGATGTACACTTCATCGTGTCCGTTATTATGGAAGTAAAAGATCCGTGAGTGTTCCAAAAAACGGCCGATGACACTAATCACACGAATATTTTCGCTGACTTCTGGAACTTCAGGACGCAAGCAGCATATACCCCGAATAATCAGATCAATTTGTACCCCAGCTTGAGATGCTTCGTAGAGGGTAGCGATGATTTGGGGATCGACCAAAGAGTTCATTTTAGCGATGATCCGACCCGTTTTGCCGTTTTTGCTGTGTTCGATTTCGCGGTGGATTAGAGCTATGATGCGATCGCGCATACTTACGGGAGATACTAGCAGCTTGCGGTAAGAACGCTGACAAGAATAGCCTGTTAGATAATTAAATAAATCTGTTAAATCTGCGCCTAAGTCTTCTCGACAACTCAGCAGTCCGATATCAGTGTATAATCTCGCTGTTTTGGCATTGTAGTTGCCTGTGCCAATGTGGACGTAGCGACGAATCTCTTCTCCCTCTTGACGCACTATTAGCACAATTTTGGTGTGAGTCTTCAATCCTACCAAGCCATAGACGACATGAACACCAGACTTTTCTAATTTCTGTGCCCAAGTAATGTTATTTTCTTCGTCAAAACGGGCTTTTAATTCTACAAGGGCGACAACTTGCTTACCACTTTCAGCCGCAGCAATCAAAGAACTAACAATCTCCGAATCCCCAGAAGTGCGGTAAAGTGTCATTTTGATTGCCAGCACATGGCGATCGCGGGCAGCTTGGGCGATAAATTGTTCTACAGAGGCGGTGAAAGATTCGTAAGGATGATGCACCAGCAAATCATTTTGCCGGATCGCAGAGAAAATATCTTCTGGATCGTCTAATTGAGCAATCTTATTAGCTTGATTTAAATGACGCAGACGAGGTGGAATGACTGGTGTCCAAGGTGGATCTTTCAGTTCAGGGAATGGTAAAGCCATCAACGACATTAAATCCTTCAAGTTCAGTAGTCCATCGATCTCATAAACATCACTCTCAGTCAGTTCCATTTCTTCAATTAACATCTGTCGCACAGACTTAGGTGTTGAAGGTTGAATTTCCAACCGCACCACCGAACCACGAAAGTGTCGTCCGCGTAATTCTTGCTGAATTGCTAATAGCAAATCATCTGCTTCGTCTTCTACTACTGCGATATCAGCTTTGCGAGTGAGTCGAAACAGGTGATATTCCTTAATAATCATGCCTGGAAATAAGGTGTCTAAATTGTGCGCCACCACCTGTTCTATTGGTACACCTATCCACTGATTTGATTTACTGTTATGTTGTTGCAACTGTTTAGGTAACTCAATAAATCGAGGTAGGATATTAGGAACTTTGACTCTTGCAAACTTTTCTTCCCCTGTGATTGGATCTTTAACAACTACTGCCAAGTTTAGACTAAGATTTGCCATCAAGGGGAAGGGATGACTAGGATCTACTGCTAAAGGTGTGAGAACTGGAAAAATCCGCTGTTTAAATAAATCTTGCAAGTAAGAACGCTGTTCTGAACTTAAGTCTTTGTAATTGAGAAGATAAATACCATGAAATGCCATTTCTTTTCGCAGCACTTTCTCAAACAGATGATGTTGCTCAATCACCATCGGACGTAACTGTTGAGCGATCGCTTCTAATTGTTCTTGTGGAGTGCGTCCATCTGGCGTTCGCTGCACTACCCCGGCTTGGACTTGGTCTTTAAGAATTGCCACGCGCACCATGAAAAATTCATCCAGATTAGAACTGAAGATGGCTGCAAACTTCAGTCTCTCTAGTAAAGGTGTACGAGAATCTAACGCCTCATGTAAAACTCGACGATTGAATTCCAACCAGCTTAGTTCTCGATTAAAGTAATACTGAGGCTCGCTGAAGTTTATAGCTTTAGTTATTTCTTTAGATTTAGTCATGTTAGTTTTCTTTAATTCTGAATATTTTTTTCAACTCAAGTTAGGAATTTTTATAGCTTAATATCCTTAGGTAATTACGATAATTTTTTATTTAATTTCTTGCTTGGCTATACTCATTTATATTAATGAATATTGAAGACAAAATTAATTGAAATTTAAATATAAATTAAGTATGAGTTAATAATTTAGTAGCATCTCAATTTCAGTACTGGAGATTGCAGCAGCCCGCCACCCTCCGATCACCGTTCAACCTGGCTCTCCTAGTTGTAGGGTGTAGCCCTTCGGGCAGGGTATGGTGCAAGATCTAGTAAAGGAAGAACTTATGCAAGAATTGCCTGCTTATCAAGATAAGATTGCACAAATGTAGAAGATAGAAGCAGTAAAATCAGGGGATTCGAACTCCTCCAATGGTGTTTTGCACGCTTTTTGAATCTGGTGGAGGTGACACGACCCTGTTTAGGCAAGGCTCTAAGGCAATCCTTGCATATTTTTTCTTACCTTGAGCTTTCCAGGCTGATTCGCTTGTAGTCAAGGCTTTAGTTCTGACGATCGCCTCAATCAGTGCGGGTCAGCAGCTAAACATCATTGGTGAGTAGCCGGCGAACTTTAACTGGGCTAATTTAGCCCCTATCTACTGATTCATAAACTTGGACGACGTAGCCAGTTAAGAATTTTTTTGGGCCACAAACGTGGATTATCCTCAGGACGATAATTGGTGTCAAACATCGAAAGTAGCAGTGGTAAACCACCTACTTTTGCACCCATCAATAAGTGAATAGCAATTGCCAAAACTATCACTACCCAAGCAATCAGATGTATATAGTATGCC
>JANZYY010000413.1 GCA_026419705.1 Fischerella sp. | reverse complement strand
TATAAGAGACAGGTATTTATCATAGACCCCAATAAGAAACTGCGTCTAACTTTAACTTATCCCCCCAGCACCGGACGCAACTTTGATGAAATTCTACGGGTGATTGATTCGTTACAACTGACCGATAATTACAGCGTTGCTACACCAGCTGACTGGAAAGATGGTGATGATTGCGTTATCATTCCCTCACTGAAAGATCCAGAAGTACTGAAGGAGAAATTCCCCAAAGGATATCAGGAGATCAAACCTTATCTGCGCATCACCCCTCAACCAAATAAGTAATTTTACTTAATTAACTAACCTCACCTTCATTATGGAGGTGAGATTTTCGATCTTGTGGAAATTTGTTATTGCCTTTGTGTGTTAGTGTCTTGGTTGTGAAAAATAATGTCTTTTTAACCACAAAGACACTAAGACACTAAGTATCGTGTATTAAAGCTGCGAAAAGTTAAAACTAGCTGTGGTAGGCTAATAGGTTTTTGGAATTGATAAGATCTAGACGATTGCTCTAGCGGTGGGGCGATCGCTGTTTTGTTTGAGAGACATTATTATCCAAACAATGATTTGAATTTAGGGAACGATTCTGCTTAGATCTCCTTACTGCTATAGGTAAGAATTTTTATAAGAAGAAAATAGGTAAATTTCAAATGGATATCAAGAACGGCTTTGTAGGAACTGTTGGTAACACCCCATTAATTCGGTTAAACAGCTTTAGCGAAGAAACTGGCTGCGAAATTCTTGGTAAAGCAGAATTTCTCAATCCTGGTGGTTCCGTCAAAGACCGCGCGGCACTTTATATTATTCAAGATGCGGAAAAAAAAGGCTTGATTAAACCGGGTGGTACTGTTGTAGAAGGAACAGCTGGCAATACTGGTATTGGACTGGCACATATTTGCAATGCTAAAGGTTACAAATGCTTGATTATTATTCCTGATACCCAGTCTCAAGAAAAGATAGATGCCCTAAGGGTATTAGGTGCAGAAGTTCGTCTCGTACCTGCTGTACCTTATAAAGACCCCAACAATTACGTCAAGCTATCCGGTAGAATCGCTGCTGAGATGGAAAATGCCATTTGGGCAAATCAGTTTGATAACTTGGCAAACCGTCAAGCCCACTACGAAACTACAGGGCCGGAAATTTGGGCGCAAACAGACGGTAAAATTGATGCTTGGGTGACATCAACCGGAACTGGCGGCACATATGCAGGTGTGTCGATGTTTCTGAAAGAAAAGAATCCAGAGATTAAATGCGTAGTTGCCGACCCAATGGGTAGTGGTTTATACAGTTACATCAAAACTGGTGAAATCAAAATAGAGGGCAATTCCATCACTGAAGGCATCGGTAATAGCCGTATCACTGCAAACATGGAAGGTGCACCAGCTGACGATGCTATTCAGATACACGATCGAGAAGCCCTACGGGTAGTTTATCAACTGTTGCGGAAAGACGGTTTGTTTATGGGCGGTTCTACAGGAATCAACGTCGCCGCCGCTGTTGCTTTAGCAAAACAAATGGGACCAGGACATACTATTGTTACTATTTTGTGTGATAGCGGTTCCCGTTACCAGTCACGTATCTTTAACCGTGAATGGCTACAATCAAAAGGACTTTCACCAGAATAGTTATTGGTCATTAGTCAATGGTCATTTGTTTTACCAATAGCTAATGACCAATGACCAAGGACAAATGACAAATGAACGGTATTTCTAAATCATCAAACTCACCCGTAACACCTCCTGTTTATCCTCGATGCGTCCGCGTCTGCCAAAATCGCACTTGTCGCAAGCAAGGCGCTGCTGAAGTATTACTAGCTTTTGAAGCGATATCTATCCCTGAAGTGACGGTAATAGGTAGTAGCTGTTTGGGACAATGTGGTAATGGACCGATGGTACTGGTGCTACCAGATATGGTTTGGTATAGTGGCGTCCATCCCAGCGAAGTACCTCTGGTAGTTGAAAAGCATCTACTCAACAATCAAAGAGTTACAGAGATGCTCTATTATCGGTTTCATCCGCAAGGATAAGACCCGTGTCCATTAAAGCTTATGGAGAGGTCTACACTCTTGTTGACTGAAGCGAGATATCCGATGAATATTCAGCAGCTACGTGAATCTTTAAAACTAAAGTGGGTGGAATACTACTATAAAAATCGTCCCTGGTTGGTAAAGATGCGAATATGGGGAACCTATGATGGTCAACGCCGACCTTCCTCTGGTTTTATTTTGGCAACTCTGTCAGTTTTAGAACCCCAGCTGGACCAGATTCTTTCTTTGCTTTCGGAACTGAATAACAATCCCGACCAAATAGTTGCAGCATTAGGTCTTAATTTCAATCCTGAAGAAAACTTGCATTTAATTGAAGAAGATAATCAAGATAATTATGCTGCAGATGCGGATCAAAATCAAACCTACTCTCATTTAAATAAGATACTTCCCGAAAAACAAGCTAACGGGAAAGCTAATCCTATCCCTCAAACTGCACTTTCATCATCAAGTTTGCACCTGTCTGAAAGACATTTAAAAACTGACAGAGTTGTTGTCAGACGTAACACAACCAACAACAAATCGTTGATTGGGAGTAAAGCTACTACCGAAGTAGAAAATCACAGCCAGTCTGTACCAACAATCGCAGTAATTCACAACTCAGAAAGCAAAAGTAAACCTACACCATTGCTAACATTAATTAAAACAGCTGAAAGCAACGGCAAGTCTGCGCCTGTACTAGCAGTGATTCACAAGCCAGAAAATAACAGCAAGCCGATACTAGCACCAGCAGCGATTCCTACAACTGAAAACAATAGCAAACCTGTGGCATCGTTAGTGTTTGCCAGCAAGATAGAAGGTGAAAAACAGCCTTTACCACCTGTAATCGTTGCTAGTGATGTCGAGAACCAAGGTAGGCCCGCAACCATACCACAGACAAACTTTAAATACCCGCTTAATTTAGCACCTGCAAATAAAGCTTGTAAACTCGCTTCATGGGTAGATGGCTTTTGTCAGGGTACTCGCTGGGATAAAGACGAAGCTATTTTTAGCTCCTCATAAATATTCTTCCGACCGGGTGCATCACATCACTAATTTATCGTTAATATACAACGTTTTTTATCAGCTTAGCTCTCGTAAGTAACTTCAGAACGATACAGATCTTGCTGACCAGACAAGACAGGTTTATCTTCATTCGCCTTACCTTCGTGTCTTGGTGTCTTAGTGGTTAAAAAATTATTTTTTCAGGAAAATCCTTAGGTAATGTGAATTTTGGACATTGGTAGGTTAAAAATAAGTTGTTAGTTGTTTGGAGTTTTTCGACCAATAAACAGCAACCAAAAAACAACAAAAAACAAAGGCATGAAAATTATCAAAAGCATTACCACTTGGCTAGAAATCCATGCCTCTACCCCTGCATACAGTGGTTGGGTACTGATGGGAATTGCTATTTGTTTTTTTGGGGCTGCTATCAATACGATGGCTGGCTGGCTTTATGTAATTAGTGGGATCAGTTTTGCTTTATTGGTTATAGCATCTTTTTTACCACCGCGATCGCTGTTTGGTTTAGTTGTCAATCGCCGTCCCATCGAGTCAGTCACGGCTGGGGATGATTTAAAGGTTGAATTAGAAATCGTCAATCCTACTAAGCAAGCTGTGAACTTGTTGCAAGTTGCAGATATAGTTCCCTTTGTTTTGGGAAAACCACAACAACAGGCTATAGAAACTATTCCAGCCCAAAAAAGTTACCATTGGGTGTACTACTATCCTACCCAACGACGGGGTGTGTATCGCTGGCATACAGTCGAACTCGTAAGTGCTGCGCCCTTGGGATTGTTTTGGTGTCGCCGCCAGCGGGAGTGTGCAGCAAGGGCGATTGTATATCCTCCAGTCTTACCTCTGGCTAGCTGTCCCCTGATTGATAAAATTGGGCAAGATGAAAGTCTGAATAGCGATCGCCGTCGTCAACCTTTGCAAACGGGTAATGAAGGACTCCTGCGAGCGCTGCGTCCTTACCGCATTGGCGATCCTATGCGCCTCATTCACTGGCACACTAGCGCCCGCTACGGGGAATTACGAGTGCGTGATTTAGAAATTGTTACCGCTGGCAGCGAAACGGTCATCGCCCTTGATAGCAGCGCCAACTGGGAAGAACCCAATTTTGAACAAGCAGTGATTGCCGCAGCTTCACTGTATTTTTATGCACAGCGACAGCAAATGCAAGTGCAACTGTGGACAGCATCTACTGGTTTAGTGAAAGGCGATCGCGCTATGATGGAAACCTTGGCAGCAACCAATTTTAACGAAAATGCTACTAATCCCCTTCCCACAAGCTACCCCATAATTTGGCTGACACAAAACCCCTTAACTGTCCGTTCACTTCCTGTCGGTAGTCGTTGGGTATTGTGGCAAAGTCTGCAAGCATCACAAGCACAAGTAGTCGTGAATAGAGATTATCCTGGTATCTTTTTGCAAGCAGGACAAAAACTGGAAACTCAACTACAAAAAGCTTTAGTTCATAGTTGATTCAAATTTCATGTATTCATAATTCCAATGCTTGTAAATTACAAAAGTTAACAACTATGGTTGTTGTTGTCTGCGATCCCAGGAAGTTGAATAGATAGATATTTGGGGAAATATAGGTCACTGGAAGCGGCTAATAAAAGGGGGATTCTCCCCAGTAATAGCTCACTCAGCCTGCGGTACAATGCAAAGAAATGTGTAAATTATGAGTAGCAGTCCCTATGATCTCGCCAGAAGTAAACTCAAAATCCAGCGATAAAAACTTAGAAGCAATGCGGCATTTTTCTGAACAATATGCTAAGCGCACTGGAACATACTTCTGTTCTGAACCTTCTGTAACCGCAGTAGTAATCGAAGGACTCGCCAAACACAAAGATGAACTGGGAGCTCCTTTATGTCCCTGTCGTCACTACGAAGACAAAGAAGCTGAGGTGAACGCTGCTTATTGGAACTGTCCCTGCGTACCAATGCGGGAACGTAAAGCTGTCTCTTATACACATCT
>JANZYY010000040.1 GCA_026419705.1 Fischerella sp. | reverse complement strand
GACAAGATGTGCGCCAAAATCACCCGCACCCGTGTTACATGTTCCATCTCGATAAAAACCTGTCATTGGTGAGGTACAACAAATTTCTAACGGTTCCCCAAGAACATTTTTAGCCTGCGTCATAGCAATACTTTGTTAGTCAATTCCTTTCAAATAGTATCTTCTCAATTAGGAAATCAACTCTCGACTTTTCGACCCTACCCCTGTCAAGGCGTGAACCTTGGAAATGAATTTTTCTTGGTGTCCCTTCGCTGCGCTCCTTGGGTAAGCTTTGTGTCTTGGTGGTGAAAAAAGAATTATTGAAACACCAAGCAAGGCACTAAGGCACAAACAGTTCGTACAGTGCTCAATTTAAGCAATTGATTTCGCGCAGCAAATCTCCTAGTAATCCTCTATCTCGAATCACACTGAGATCGGGGTCATTTTTGAGCAGTTCCTGGAAGTTTCGATTGATGAGCAGGGCTGACTCAAGGCTTTCCATTGCGAGCGAGATATCCCCTATTTTGACTGCACAACAAGCACAGTTATACCAAGCGTACTCATCGTCCGGTTTGAGATTTATGGCTTTTTGATAGCTTTTCAGTGCTGCTTCGTAACGTTCTAGATACCTGTAAGTATCTCCTAGCTTATAATGAACCCAAAATTCTTCTGGATGGATGGACTGGGCTTGGTTATAACTTTGAATTGCGTCTTCGTAGCGTTGCAAATGTCTTTGCGCATCTCCACGACGTAACCACGCCCAGTAATCATCTGGACGGATTGATAGAGCTAGCTCGTAGTCAGAAATGGCATCTTCGTAGCGCTTCAAATGTCTATTGGCATCTGCACGGCGAAAGTAAGCCCAATAATCATGCGGGCGAATTACCAAAGCTTGATTAAAACTGGCGATCGCCTCTTCAAACCGATCTAAATCTTCTAGCAAGATACAGCCTCGATTGTACCAGGCCCAGTAATCATGAGGACGTAATGCCAAGGCGCGATCGAAACTAGCAACTGCTGTCTCGTAGTTACCCAACTCTCTGAGGGTGCTACCTCGGTCGTACCATATCCAGTATTCATCAGGGCAACTAGCTAAAGCTTTGTCGTAACATGCAATCGCTTCCGAGTAGCACTCTTGCCGTTCGAGTCGTTTGCCCTGTCGATACCAGTATCCACTGTCATCTGCGACAAACTGTGGAGTATCTACATCAGCCCTTGCTGCTTGACTCATGATTTTTGCCCCAACCAAACAGTTACTACCGCTACAGACAAGCGCATTATCTTATATTACTGCGTTGGGGCTTTGTTTTTAACATTTTGGTCAGATTGCGTCTTGCAGAACTCGGCGGGTATTCTGCCAAGCCCAAATACCTACGACAGCAACTACTACACTCATTCCTACCAGCACGCTTCGCAAACCTAAAGCATCTGTGATTGGACCGGTAATTGCCAATGGTGCAGAAAGGGCTATGTTGATAGCATGATTTTGAAATCCGAATACTTTGCCAAGCATTGAAGTTGGTGTTTGGTGTTGAATTAAAGTTTGCATTGGCACGCCAATGAGGGCGGCACCTATTCCTAACACAATACAAAGTGCCAGTGCCAATAATAGTTGATGGGTAAAAGTGAACATCCCTAAAACCACTGCCATCATCAAAAATCCAATTAAGGGTAAGGGTTTGTGATGTAATTTTTCAGCCCAGTGGCCCAAGATCCCCGCTCCTGCTACCATTCCTACTCCTGCTGCTGCTAAGAAAAAACCAAATTGTTTCTCTTTTAGGCCAAACTCTTCTGCCAATCGAATCGCCAATACCATTAAGGCTGCAAACACGCAATACAAAGTCACTAATTGCAGCATTGCATTCAATACCAAACGATTTTTCTTCAGATAGCGCAAGCCTTGTTTGAACTCTGCCCAGGGATTGATTGTTACCCGATCGTCACTGATAGTTTTGCGATCCTTTAGTTGAATCGGCTGCATTATGCCCGCAGATGTCAGGTATAAAATTGTCACCACAAGCTCTTGACCGTAGTCCGGACCAAGCAAGTGTTTTGCCCAACTTAACATTGGCTCACCGATCGCAAATCCAACTATTAAAGCAGCCATCATCGTACTACCAAACAGGGCGTTCGCTGCCATCAAATTCTCTCGCCGTACCAAAAGTGGAATGGCTGCCTGTTCAGCTGGTGCAAAGAACTGCGTCACACTGGAGATAACAAAAGTCACGATCAACAGGATCAGAAATTCCCGTGGTAAAAACGGTATCAATAGTGTCATGAGGCCGCGTACCACATCCGAGCCAACCATGATCGGTTTTTTCGGAAAACGATCTACAAAAACGCCTCCAGCAGAACCAAACAGAATTGCTGGCACTGTAAATGCCACCATCAAAGTTGAGTACATGGAGTTTTTTGCCAATCCAGGAGGGGGAGGGTAGTTTTCCAGCAGGGCTACCATCAAAACGAAGAAAACCTTATCCGCAAGCTGTGACAACAACTGCCCGATCCACAGCAGCATAAAGCCACGGTTTCTAAGCAGAACACCAAATCCGTTATTTACAGCAGCAGGTTCAGTTGGAAACATCAGAATATTTGGGGAATAGGGGATAGGGATGGGGGAATAGTAGGGAGAGAACCGGAGGTGGGGAGATAAGGAGGTGGGGAGAGTTTAAGGCCTATTTTCACCTCACAACCCCACACCATGTCACCCCATCACAGCCTAGCTCTTTAATTCTCACTCCTGCTTAGCATTTCTATCTTCCGGATTAATTTTCTTTATAGCGTTCTAAAAGCTGATACAAGAATTCAGTCGCACTGAGGCGCTGCTGGGAGGGCGATTCCCCACCAGATAAGTCTACCCACCAGCCTTGTGTGGTTTGAGGCGATCGCCAAATTTCTAAATGGTCGACTGCTGGATCTGCATAAAAGTTATTTTCTCCGCTACCAAGTATTTTGGAACTCCAGTGAGTGAAATAATCATGGCTCATCCGATGGATAGGAAAATTACCCCATAATGGTACTCCCCATCCATCTATAGCAATAAAAGCTTTAACATCACCTCCTAACATTTGCCAAGAACATGCAGCTGCGATCGCCCCAACTACACCAGCACTAAAGCAAATGAATATAACTGGCGATTCTATCCGATCTCCTAAATGCTGGTGTAAAAAATGCAAAATATGAAACGCTGATAAAGGCAAAAAATTTTTCGCCGGGAAAACAAGTGTGTTGACTGAGTTTGCAAAGGATAAATTCTTAACAACCAGCTCTGTCCAAGCTGAAATGAAGTTTTCGGTTAACTCTGGCTCATGGATTCCAGGACAAATAAGAATACTCATAAGTCGTTTGCGATCGGAAACTGTCGCACCCATGTTAATTGCAGTTTTTAGTGTCATAAATATAACATTAATTTTTATTTAACTTCAGGACAATCACCGTTGTCAGCCAGACCGTCCGCCACATAAGGTTCAGGACTCAATGCTGTTACTCAGATCCATCAACTTTGGTGCAGACTAGGGCAGTTTTGTTAACGATTAAACTCACCCGCACAGTACAGATGTGCCATGATAAGTCTGTACATTAGGTTAGCGGGCAAAGGGCATGGGGCATAATGAAATTTTCAGCCTAATCACATTCATAATCCTCCCCTTTTCCCATCCCTTTATTACTGCCTGGCTATTTGATATTTGTTTGTCATCTTTCTTCAGAAATAAAAAATATGCAATTTTACATAAAATTTAAGTTAACTAAAATAATTTCTCTTCTTTGCAAGAGAATACTTCCGCACTTAGGTAGACAACAAATATCCTTTTGAAAATATAAAGTTTGTATTAATCCCTGACTCAACAAGTGTTTCCATAAGGCTCTCATCTAAGATGAGTTGCTTTAAAACACTTTTTAGAAAAAGCAGCCGTTTTTAATTCTACTCTTACTTTAATCAGGAGTCTTTTATGCGAATTGCTCAAGTTGCCCCATTATGGGAGAGAGTACCACCTCCAGGTTATGGTGGCACGGAGTTAGTAGTGGGTTTGCTAACCGATGAATTAGTCCGACGCGGACACGAAGTCACCCTATTTGCATCTGGAGATTCCCTGACTCTGGCAAATCTAGAGTCAGTTCACCCCCGCGCCCTAAGACTTGATTCAAACATCAAAGAATACAGTGTCTATGACATGTTGCAATTGAGTCGAGTGTACGAGGCAGCCAGCGAGTTTGATATTATTCACTCTCATATGGGTTATAATGCCCTGCCTTATGTCAATTTAGTAAATACACCCACCGTTCATACATTACACGGCATTTTTACTCCCGATAATGAAAAGTTGTTTGTACATGCAAAAAATCAACCCTATGTGAGCATTTCTTACTCACAGCGCGAACCAAGGCTAGGGTTAAATTATGTTGCAACTGTTTACAACGGTATTGATGTCAACGCTCATGAGTTTCATCCCCAACCAGAAGAACCGCCTTACTTAGCATTTGTGGGTCGGATTTCACCAGAGAAAGGAACGCACATAGCTATACAGATTGCAAAACAAGCTGGTTGGCGTTTAAAGATAGCAGGTAAGGTTGATATCGTTGATAAAGAGTATTTTGAACGACAAATAAAACCTCTAATTGATGGTAAGCAAATTGAGTATTTGGGTGAAGCTAATCATATTCAGAAAAATGCTCTGATGGGAGGTGCAGTAGCAACCTTATTCACAATCACCTGGCGGGAACCGTTTGGACTGGTAATGGTAGAGTCAATGGCAGCAGGAACACCAGTAATTGCTATGAATCTGGGGTCAGTCCCAGAAATAATTGCCAACGGAAGAACTGGCTTGATTTGTAATAGCATTGAAGAATGTGTTGATGCTATTCATAAAGTAGCGGAACTAAACCGTTATGCATGTCGCGAGCATATTGAGAAGCATTTCAGCGTGCAAACAATGGTAGATGGCTATGAGGCGGTTTATCAACAAGTCTTAGCAGAGAGACTAAATCAAAGTGGAAAAGTTATGCAATTTCATGATTTCAAACAGAAGTCGCAACTCACTGAATATAACTTTGCTCCAAGGCTGCGTTCAAAAATGTAACTTTAGGTAATAGGTAATGGGGAATAAAACTACCAATTACCAATTACCAGTACATCTGTAATAGATTGTTCAAACAAGATTTTTGTCATCGCTTCAATTCACATCAGACGTAAATTCTAATTGATAATTCGCAATTCGTATTTTATTGGGTACTGGGTGTCGGGTAGTGGGAAAGAACTAAGCCAGTCCCCAGTCCCCTTTATACTCCAGTCGGCTCGCCATAGCCTTGTAAGTTCTCTGGCTCAAATTGCCGTAAAATCCGAGTTGCCTGACGGGTTAATTGTTCGCTACCTTTGACCACAATTAGGTATTTGCCCTCGTTCAAACGATTACGGTAAGGTAGAGCATCCCCACTACCTACCGTTAAACCTACTCCACCACCAACTAAATACGCACCTAAAGCGCCAGCAGCAGCTCCCAAAAGTCCACCGATGAGATGATTGCCAAGGCTACCAATCGGAAATATTTCAATGCCTGTCAATAAATTGAAAGCATAACCAGCTACAAAACCAAATGGAATTAGCCATATTGATAGGCGAGATACCCCTTTTTTCGCTTGCAAATTGGGATCTATTAACTTATATTCATCAGCACTTTTGTATCCTTTACCTAAGATATCAATTTGATTGGTGGGCAAGCCTGCTTTTTCTAAGGCAGAGTAAGCTTCTTCTGCCTGTAATCTATCTGGTAGGACTGCAACAAGATAATTCATAATTTATGATACGAACGCAACTGTAGATTTGGAGCCACTCTATTGATTTTTTGATTTTTGCAACAGGTGAATAGGTGACATCTTTATTGAAAATAAACAATATAATTATCAAAAACCTCAATCTTGGGAGGGAATATTAGTATCTTTCTAAAATTTAATATTAAGAAAATATTAAAGGATGTGACAATGACTTGAATACTGGAAGTGAATTGATCGAACAAGATGAAAATACCATTCTTGTCTGCTTCTTTTTCCAATAGGTTCCCCCTAGAAGAATTAATGACTACAATAAAATGAGACACTTTCTGGAGTTTTGGCAGTGGGCTTATTTGATGATTTAAGTAGGTTTCTGGAAAACCGTTTAGAAGAATTTTTGCGAAATAATCCACATCTGGAGTTAGAAGCGCTGCTAGAACAGCTGCGCGAGCAAGAGGAAGACACATTAAAGCTGATTGCAGATTTACAATTACAAGAGAAGCGATCGCAAGAGGAAATTCTATCCACTGCTCAAGAAATCCAAAAGTGGCACATTCGCGTCCAAAAGGCTAAAGATTCTGGTAGACAAGATTTAGCGGCTGCGGCTCAAGAACGAGAAGCCGCACTGTTGCGCCAAGGAAACCAGCTCTGGGGACACATGCAAGGACTTAAAGAACGCATTTCTCAAGCTCAGGATTTACTGCGAAAGATCCAACAACGGCGACAGGAAGTACAAGCAAAAGCCGCCGAAGCACAAACAGCGCGCGCTAAAGCACAAGCGCAACAGCGCATAGAAACCAGTGGTTGGTGGAATCAACCTCATAGTTATTCTAGTGGGTACGATCCCTTAGAGGAAACATTCCGTCGTTGGGAAACTGAGGCAGAATTGGAAGAAATGAAGCGGAAAATGGGAAAATAATGATTTGTCGTTAGTCGTTTGTCCTTTGTTAAGAACTAATGGCTAATGACTATTTACTAATTTACTAATGATATTTATACACCTTCGCTGTTGCTACGAATACCAAGAAGGTGATTTATTTAAATTTTATTTAGTTTGCTATTTCAGGTTGAGATTTCTGATAGATTTGATAAAGTCGAATTTTCTTATTTTGTTGGGGATCGGTGCGATTAAAACTGCTTGTCTATGCACTGTTGTGTACGATTACCGCACCATTGCTCAAATATTCAAATTCAAATTATAAGGCATGGAGCATAGTATCTTTTTAGACTTTTTGTCCAGCCTAAAATTATTGTTTATTGGCTACATTCCTGCTGTAATTTTGGGGATTGTACTTGGAAGTTTTATTGGTATGAATCCCTTAGTTTATCAGATATGCAAGCGAACACTGCAAATTCCGTACAGTATTCCTCCGGTCGCCCTTCTACCCCTAGCTTTAATATTGTTTAGAGAATTAGAAGTAGCAACAAGTCTCGTTGTTTTTTTTAGTGCTATTTGGCCGCTAATTCTGAATACAGCTAAAGGTACGCGGAAATCTCGCATTCAAGGCAATAACTTCCGTGTTGCAATTAATCATATATTTAGTGCTTTGAGGATTGGCAGCTGGACAGCTTGGTTTACTGTCATTGCAACAGAAATGTTGACAGTGGGTAAAGGGTTAGGCTTTTTGATTTGGAATAGTTACAAATCTGGTAACTACAATGTCATCATCGAGGGTCTAATTTATATCGGAACTATCGGTTTTTTACTAGATCAACTACTAGATATTACAGGTAATATTCTTTCACAACTGATTCCAGAGGAACGGAAATAAATCTGATAAAAATTATGAGTTATGAAATTTTTAGCATTCAGCATTTATCATTCATAAATTTTTACCTACTCCCATCCCCAATCTTTTTGAGAGATTAATCTTCCAAATCTATCTAATAAGTAAATATAATTTTTCTTGGCAACAGACAATCTACCCCCAAAGAGCAAGGGAATAGTCTAATTAGGGTGTTAACGTACCCTGCCAAATTGAGCCATTATCCATCAATTTGACCGATACGACGAATATTGAGAATATCACTCATTTTTTTAATTTGGACAAATATGTGTTCTAATTGAGAGCGATCGCGGATCTCGATCCCCAAATCAATCAATGCTGGTTGACCAAAAGAAGTTTTGACGTTAGCGTGACGCACGTTAATACCTTGGTCGCTCAGCCGTGACAAAATATCCTTTAAAACTCCCACCCGATCCAAAGCTTCAATCTGCACGTTTACCGGATAACTCTGAGGGCGACCGATGTTTTCTGCTGCTTGGTTCCAACTCACCGGTACAAGACGATCGCACTCTACTTTCTCTAGATTGTGACATCCTTGGCGATGGATAGATATTCCCTTACCGCGCGTGACAACACCGATAATTGCTTCACCAGGGATAGGAGTACAACACCCAGCCAGATGATATACTAACCCTTCCACCCCGACGATGGGCGAGTCGGAGAAGCGCGAAGTTGTTGCAGATCCTCCATCCCGTAACGCCGCCGCTGCTTTCGGTGTAGTTGGCAGATTTGGTGTAAATTCTGACTCATTAGTAACAGGCTGTTGTCCCTTTACTATTTCTCGCCAACGGTTGAGCACCAAATTCAGCGTTATTTCCCCGTAACCCAAAGCTGCGAGCAAATCTTCAGTTGAGTGGTAATTACACTTTTCTGCTACCGCTTGCATTGGTTCTGACTTCAACAGACTTTCAAAACCGGTTTTACCCAGTTCTTTTTCCAATAATTCCCGACCGCGAGCAATATTTTCTTCTCGGCGCGATCGCTTGTACCATTGCTTAATGCGGTTTTTCGCCGCACTGGTCCTGACAAAGTTCAACCAATCTAAACTGGGGTGGCTGTTTTTTTGGGTAATAATCTCGACGATATCGCCATTTTGCAGTCGTGTAGATAGCGGTACCATTCTTCCATTTACCCGCGCGCCAGCACAGTGGTTTCCTACTTCTGTATGAATGCGATAGGCAAAATCTACTGTTGTAGAACCAGGGCTTAAAGCCACTAAATCTCCCTTGGGAGTGAAAACATAAACATCATCTTCAAAGAGATTATCTTTGATGCTTTCCAAATATTCTTGGGCATCTTTGAGGTCATTTTGCCATTCCAATAACTGCCGCAACCAAGTAAATTTTTCATCAGACGCAGTTAGTCCAGTATGAGAGCCTCCTGTTTCTTTGTACTTCCAGTGAGCAGCGATCCCATACTCAGCGACGTGATGCATTTCAAGGGTGCGAATTTGCACTTCTAAAGGCCGACCCCAAGGTCCTATCACCCCCGTATGCAGAGACTGGTAGCGGTTGGGCTTGGGTAAGCCAATATAATCTTTAAATCTACCGGGGATCGGGCGAAATAAATCATGAACTACCGCCAAAGCCCGATAGCATTCTTCATTGGTCTGGACAATCACCCGCAACGCGGCTAAATCATAAATTTCGTGAAATTCTTTGTTTTGGCGCTGCATTTTTTGATAAATGCTATAAAGATGCTTGGGGCGACCACTGATATCGACACAGCGAATTCCTGCTTCTGCCATTCGCGATCGCAAAGTTTCAGCTACTTTCGCTAATCTTTCTTCCCGCGCTGTTCTTTTTTCCGAAACGAGCTGTTGAATTTGGCGAAAAGCTTCGGGTTCCAAATATTTAAACGCCAGATCTTCCAATTCCCATTTGAAACGCCAAATTCCCAAGCGGTTAGCTAGGGGAGCGAAGATTTCCCTTGTTTCTAAAGCGGTGCGACGGCGTTTTTCCTCTGGCATGAATTCTAAAGTCCGCATATTATGCAAGCGGTCTGCCAACTTTACCACAATTACACGGATATCTTGCGCCATTGCCAGAAACATGCGCCGAAAGTTTTCCGCTTGACTTTCAGTTTTGCTTTTGAAGTTAATTTTTGAAAGCTTAGTTACACCTTCAACTAAACGCCTAACTTCTGAGCCAAAACGTTGTTCTATTTCCTCAATTGTAACATCTGTATCTTCGACTACATCATGTAGAAATCCAGCTGCTATCATAGCAGCACTGCCTCCTAAATCACGCAGCATCCCAGCCACCGCTATGGGATGACAAATATAAGGCTCTCCCGATTTGCGGTACTGGCCTTGATGTAGTTGATAGGCAAATTCAAATGCTCGGCAAATCAAATCTGTATCGTAATACCTTCGCTCATCTTCCGTGGCGGCGCGCTCTGTGGGCGACGCGGATAAACAATTTTGTAGCCATTCTGGAATGGTTATGTCTACGGGGTGATTGACAACTGCGCTACTAGTCATACAATATATCGGGGCTGTAAGTGATGGGTGTTTCAACGAGGGATTAGTCCAAAAGGAAAGCGATGGCAGGATAATTGCTCAAACCAAATGTTTGGGCAATTCCGCCAAGGTAGACATTGGGCATAACGATCCTGAAGACCGGTTGATGATAAATTTAGCCCCAAATTATAATTTCCGGGGCAGCAACCTGCACAAAAGGTTAAAGAAGTGTATTGTATATGAAAAATTTCTTGACATTAATAGTATCTCAATTAAGCACTGAATGTCTCTCAATCATCAGAAATATCAGACCTTCGCCATACTCTTAGAGCAGTTCCGCTCGGATGTTGCGAGTAAGCAAATGGATGCACGCCAACTGCGGCAACATCTTTCATCATTACAGCAATTTTTTCAGCAACAGATTATACCTTTAGCGGAAGAAAAATCGCTGGAATTGTCCTACAGGACAGAGATGAACAAGCAATTGCGACTTTTGGAAATAGATGTGATGTTTTTCCAAGGGGCGCGACAAGCTGCTACTGCTGTTGATAAACTCAAGACAATTAGCGATCGCCTGACAACTCTTATTCACTACTGTAACGCTATCCTACAATCACCTGCAGCACAGACAGATGTAAAACAGAAGTAGGATAGGAATATTGAAGATTTTGAAGTAGTTTGGCATAAATAAAAGCTAACTAGTACTCCACCAAAACAAAATTGCTGGGTAAGTATTGTTTGTAGTTAGCGCTTCAGCGCGAAAGCGCCAACTACAAACCCCACAAAGTTGCTTTGGCAAACCACTAGTTAGGATCATCATTTTTAGTCAACGTTTCAGGTATATTTACTGTGTTATTCACCTACTTACTTGGGAGATTAGAGACTGTATTTAGAATCATAAAAGGAAATTGACACTCTCGTGGCTATGACCAACACTGACAGTCTTCGCTTGTCTGTGGCTGGCTGTGATTTAGGTACTTATCGATTCCCCTGGGGCGTGTTTTCTGTCCTCTGAGATCCGCCCTCGCCTTACCAAGGGTGGAAATTTGCTTGAAATTCCCCCAAGAAACAGAGGGAATAATAGTAGAGCTAATCCATGGTCAACAAAGAAAATACAGAATTTCGATTCCTTCATTTCACCTTTGAGCGAGCGTCCAAAACAGCATCTCAAGTTTAGTTTTCTCTGACGACAACAAATTTCCCTACCTTAAAAAAGAGGGGACTATAGAGACGCAAAATTACTCTTTGGCAACGCCCGCGATTTCAGCGTTTGCTACTTTCCAAGGGGGATCGCGGGGATTCTAAAACTTTTTACTAGTAACAACAGGATTTTTAAAACATCCTCTTACGAACAAAGCAATCTGTAGATTGCTCTGAAATGCACTTCTACAGTTAAAGAGGTTTTTGTTACCCTCACAAAACTATTTTTAACTTGTTTCGGCTGCACTACTATTTACGCAAAATTTTTACTTTACCACCCTGGTATTTCAACCAAGATTTCGATCTCAAGGCACTTTTAAGTGCCTTGATAACATCATCCCACAACTACAAAATTGTGGACTTTTGGCTTCATTAGTTTTAACACTTTCTCATTGTTGTTTGTTGTAAGTTGTTGGTTGTATCTGGCAGAAGTGACTTTGCTACAGCGGCAAGAAACTTCGCATTGTGCTGCTGAAGTCTATAGAACAACCAACATTCAAACACCAAAAGTTTCAGCCTTGAGCTTGTTGCTCCAGATACTTACGCACTCCTTCGCTCATTTGTAACAAATTGGGTTCAATCTTTTTACCAAGAAAATCCTCAACTATATGCGCGATTTGCTTAGCAATGAATCGAGGTACACCCTTAATTTGCTTGGGATCGATTGTGAGTTCACCCCGACTCTTAATTATTGTGGAATCACCGTCGGCAATGAAATAATTTTTTCCCGTGCAGTTGACTGCTTCGCTAAAGGCATGGGTCTCTATCCGCCACGACAGCGAAAATTCAGCTTCATTCCAAGTATTGTATTCTGTCCACGAAAGCATATCTTCTTTAATTATAGCCCTTAGTGGCAGTGGAATTTCTCCGCCTCCATGCCACTCGTTGATACTGTAAACTTGTCCATTCTCTTCGCGGCGAGATTTAACTTTGACGTCACGTATGTTTGGCATGTACGGAACAAGTTCAACTAGCTTGTCTCGGTAGGTGGCATAGACTAGGGAACATGGGAAAGAAATGCGCGTATCAGCAGAAATGAGCATTTGTGAATCTATTTTTAATTTTTGATTTTCAACTTGGGATTTAAAGCAATTTCCAGAATGGAAATATTGCATATTTCAAACAAAACAATATTACTTGGAGTGCAGTATCTGCTGCTGAGGAGTCTTGATTCAACGGCGAACAAAAACCTGCTCTTTGATGCGCGATCGCCATTAATCATTGATTTAAAGATTTCCTCAAGGTTTAACTAAGCAGAACTAGCACCATACCCTGCCCGAAGGGTTATGCCCTATAATTGGGAGAGCCAGAGGCTTTTAATTTTTGCTACCAGCTTGAGCCTGGTCATGGAGGCAGGCTCTACCTTTAAATCAAGCCTAAATCCATATTGTACAGTATTTTGTAAAATTTGCGATCTCCTTGCAGACTTTCTTGAAAAAAATAATGTAAATTCAACCGAACGCGAGCTTAAACTCCCAAAAATTGGACAATCAGGAAATAAATTAGTAAACTCATGACGTCCTGAACGATTGTAGCAACAGGTCCAGAACCGAACGCTGGATCTTTGCCGATACTATGGAGTAGCCAAGGAAACAACAAACCAACGCTGGTTGCAACACCTCCAGCAGTTACTATCGTTAGTGCCACAGCAAAAGCTAATTGCAGATTCGCAAATGCCACAAGCACGAGTGGGAAACTTAAACCACCGAGAGCAACTCCGATCAGCAGTCCAGTCCAAAGCTCCCCAGTCAGTAAAATCCGCAATGAGGTGGTGTGGTTAAAAGATAAACCCCTGACAACAATTGCTTCCGTTTGCGTTCCAATTGCATCTGCGAGGTAGACGATCCCAGGCACAAAAAAGGAGACAAAAACACGAGCTTCGAGAGTATGTTCAAACCGAGAGACAACGAATGTAGCCAAAATACTGCCAAGCAGTCCCACAAGCAACCAAGGTAAGCGATAGCGTGCTCGTCGCGGCGGTGGTGCTTCCAGGGCTTGAAGCGCCTGAGAATCTTCGTCTCGAATACCAGTCAATCGATGCAGATCCTCAATATGCTCTCGTCTTAAGATAGCAATTAAAGATTGGGCAGGAACGACTCCCAGAAAGCAACCCTGTCGATCGACTACAGGAACATCTACCAATCCGTATGTAACTGCTAACCCCGCGACCTTTTCTTGGTCATCATCAGCATAGGCTGTTGGTGGTTGGAGGGTCATGATTTCACCAAGTTTTTGGTGTTGTGGCACGGTTAACAAATTTAGCAGGCGAACTAGCCCTTGCAGATGTCCATTTTCATCGACGATATAGATCGCTTCCACAGAATCGAATCCATGGCCAGGAAGGCGAGCAAGTACGGAACCGACAGTTTCAGAAGCTTGAGCAAGGGGAACGCTTTGGACTAAGTGTTGGGCAGCAGTCTCTAAAAATGGAAGCACAGAAGCTGACATCTGCTTATTCCTTGCATTTTAATTATTTTTGGTAGTTGTTGTCTATTTAGTTGTGCAATTGTTTTCTTTAAAAAAGGATGGGCAAAATTCCCATCCCTGACAAAAATTTACATGATTATGCAAATGTGCGATGCCGAATTCGACTATTAGCATAAATCTCCTTTAGTCAACCAGCACTGGTTTCCACAGGTTCAGCCGATTTCATTTGTGCCTCACCAATCTCAGCCCTTGCTTCTGCCACAATATCTTCCCAAGTTTCGCCAATTTCTGCGATCGCTCCCTTACTCTTTTCATAGAAAAGGATTCCACCTTTGACAGCTGTCTTGACTATTGGCTTAGCAACACCAGCAATTACTGGTAAGAAAACAGGCAGAAGAATAACTCCTAAAATACCTGCTACACCAAGGTTTTCTGCCACATCTCCAACATCAGGTAAAATTTTAACAGCCATAATCTTTGCACCTCCCTTGTTTTACCTAATTTCATTTTATCGCTCTGCTCCCGCTGCCTTCTGCCTTATTTTCAGAGTAGGACTTTATAAAACCGGTAGAGTGCGTTAGAGTAGCCCGTAACTTACCAAAATTCATGATTTGGGTGCGTCAGGACAATTCATCCTCAGGCACTCTAAATTTAGAGATAGTAGGGTAAAAGGATTGATCTGAGTTGAGTATCTTATTTTCTATCGAACATCTGCGGGTTGCCTATCCTCATCGTAGTGGTGAAGAAACTCAATGGGCAGTTGATGACGTATCTTTCAGCCTGCAACCAGGCGAGAGAATGGGATTAGTAGGAGAATCAGGGTGTGGTAAGTCAACCTTGGGAAGGGCAGCAATGCGCTTGCTACCAGCGTCTGCTCGCATTCAGGGACGGGTGACATTTCAAGGGCAATCGGTGTTTGATTTAACACCAAATCAACTGCGTAAATTTCGAGGAGAGGCAGTAGCCCTGATCTTTCAAGATCCGATGACGCGCCTCGATCCGTTAATGACCATTGGCAACCACTGTATTGAAACACTCAAAGCGCACTCACCCCAGTTGTCAGCACGAGAAGCTAAAGAAAAGGCGATCGCCGTATTAGAAAAAGTTAAAATACCTGCTAATCGCTGGCATCAGTACCCGCACGAGTTTAGCGGTGGGATGCGGCAAAGAGTAGCCATTGCCTTAGCCCTATTGCTGCAACCCAAGATGATAGTTGCTGATGAACCCACCACCAGCCTGGATGTGACAGTCTCAGCGCAGATTTTGCAGGAACTAACGCGACTGTGTGCAGAAGAAAACATGGCACTGCTGTTGATTTCCCACGATTTGGCAATGGTAGCAGAATATTGCGATCGCATTGGTGTCATGTACAAGGGCAAGATGGTGGAGATGGGTGCAACAGAATCTGTATTTAGGCATCCCCAGCACGAATACACGCGATCGCTCTTACAAGCAGCTTTGCATATACAAAGTTTAGAAGGGACTGGGGACTGGGGACTAGGGACTGGGGAAATTTCTTCCCAATCCCCGATCGCCGATCGCCGATCCCCGATCTTGCGCGTCATTGAACTAAAACAGCACTACACTATCGAGCCTAACTTTGTGGAGCGATTGTTTAAAGGTCAAGGTCAGACAATAAAAGCAGTCGATGGCATCAATTTAGAACTGTATTCTGGAGAAATTTTAGGATTAGTCGGGGAATCTGGTTGTGGTAAGAGTACTCTATCGCGGACAATCTTGCAACTGATTCGTCCTAGCGCTGGTAAAGTCGAGTTTTTAGGAAGAGATATAACCAACCTATCTCGGCAAGAAATCCGCCAGCAACGCCGGCAAATGCAAATGGTATTTCAAGATCCCCATGCTTGTCTCAATCCAGCAATGACAGTAGGACAGAATATCGCCGATCCGCTGTTAATTCATCAGATCGCAACTCCTGAAACAGCGAAACAACAGGTATTGTCGATGCTGGAAAAAGTAGGGTTAAAACCGCCAGAAGTTTATTATCAGCGTTATCCCTCTGATTTGTCAGGAGGACAGCAGCAACGAGTAGCCATTGCTCGTGCTTTAATTACTCATCCCAAACTTTTAATCTGCGATGAACCTGTGAGCATGTTAGACGCCAGCGTGCAGTCACAAGTCCTGGATTTGATGTTGGAGTTAAAAGAAGAGTTTGATTTGACGTATTTGTTTATCACTCACGATTTGTGGTTAGCGAGATTTTTGTGCGATCGCATTGCCGTGATGAACGGTGGCAAAATTGTCGAAATAGGCCCCACAAAAGAAATTTTTGCCAATCCTCAGCATCCTTATACTCAAACTCTGCTTGCTGCTGCACCTTTGTTGGCACGTGCTTAAGCAGTGGGGAATCATTACTTAATGATTTCTTAGAACCAATGGGAATATCACAAACTGAACTTGCACAAGCAATTTATGTTCCCTATCAGCGAGTGAATGAGTTAGTCAATGGGAAACGTGGTATAACACCAAGTACTGCGTTACGTTTGTCCAAGTTCTTTGGAAACAGTTCTGAGTTCTGGCTCAACCTTCAACAGAATTGGGATCTATACCATGTACTCAAGCAAGAAGAGGATGATATTAAAGCCATATTGAGATTTAGTTATGAGGAACAGAATCAAAGGGTGTCGATGTAAAAATGGAGTTTATATCTGATGCGTCTGATGACTGTTGGCTAACCGTGCACACTCAAACAGGTGTAAACCCAAATGTTGAGACAGTTCCTCGCACACCTTCACTCCTCGCACACTGTTACCGCGTGCGTCCAAGCGAGGTGAAAACACGGCGATTCCCATCTTGTTGGGTACTACGGCGATAATTCCACCAGAGATACCACTTTTGGCGGGAATACCAACTTTGTAAGCCCACTCGCCCGCAAAGTTATACATTCCGCAAGTATACATGACGCTGAGAATGTCTTTGACGTAACAGCTATTAACCGCTTGTTCTTTGGTCACAGGGTTGACACCCTTGTTTGCCAGCGTCGCTGCCATTACAGCTAAATCGTGGCAATTGACCATCACCGCACACTGTTGAAAGTAAAGATCTAGTGCCGTGTCGATGGGTTCGTCAATCATACCAAAGTTGAGCATCAGGTGTGCCATCGCTCGGTTGCGATGTCCGGTGGTGCGTTCTGAGGTAAATACCGAAATATCAACGAATACATCGCGCCCTATATATCTGCGGAACATATCTAGCATCCGGTTCAAACGTTCGGTTGCACCCGACCCCTTGATTAAACTGGTGGTGGCTCTGTCTCTTATACACATCT
>JANZYY010000412.1 GCA_026419705.1 Fischerella sp. | reverse complement strand
TTTCACAGGCCCAGTTGCACCTGGTGGTACGGTGTTGGTGCGCGTACCAATTACCGTACAGCCTGGCGCTCAAACCAATGACATAATTACCGTTACCCTTGGTAATACTCCTGGGGATGCTCAGAACCAGCTGCGCAGTCCGGATGGTGCTGACGTTTACACTGTAGATAATGCTGACGGTAGTACTCCTGGGGAGGTAGATGGCGCACCAATCAATGGTGTTCGTGAAGCCAGCAGCACCCAGCAGATTAAAGTTGGTAACAGTCTCAAGACCTTCTCTTTAGCGACTATCCTCAAAACTCGTAGCGGTTACAACAACGCTGGTACAGACTCAATTACAGATGATAAGCTCACCTACGATTTGAGTTTACGGGTTGAGTCTAGCGATCCTACAGGTCGGGGAATTACTCCCGCCGCACTGACAGGTACAACAATTAATGTTGATAATACTCCTGGCAAGTATATTTTAGTTTCTGATGCCATTCCTGCTGGTACAGACTTGGCAGTTGTGCCAACTCCGCCTCCGAATTGGGAAGCTGTATATACAACAGACCCAACCACAGTTGATGCCAATGCAGCCAGTTGGAAAACCTTTACTGCAAATCCTCCTGCCTCACTGGCAAGTGTAACCCGAGTTGGTTTTATCAACAAGCCAGCTGTTATTTCTTCTATCGCTCCCGGTACAACAGTAAATGGCTTCCAGATTCAGTTAGCTGTTGAGTCAACCGCAACCTCGCCATTAACTGTGGCTAACATCGCTCAATTATTCGGTCAAACTCCTGGTACCAATGCCCCAGTGTACGACGAATCCGGTGACCAAAATCCCAGCAACTATGATGGACCTCTAGGTAACATGACACCGCCTCCGGGTACGGATAGCAACGGTGATGGTGTTCCCGATACTTTACCACCTACTGCTGTTGATGATGGCTACATTAATAACCCGGGATCTCCGGAAACCGGAACTGACATAGGTAATAACAACAGTGGTGATGGCTCAACAGGTGGTGAAGCCAACGTTTTCACAGTTCAAGCACCTGCAGCTTCCGCAGTACTCAACGGTCCACAAAATGCTCCAGATGCGATCGGACCATCCGGTCAAACTAACGATGACTTCACTAATAAATCTTCACTTGTTCCCGCTGGTACCCTACCTGGTAGCACTCTAGATCCTTCAGGAGTTGCTTTCACAAACACCATTAAGAACAGTGGTATTAACCCTGGTACCATTACATTAGTCCCAACTCCACCAGCAAATACCGCAGATTTACCAAATGGTACTCAGGTAACTATTACCTATGGTAGCAGCTCGGCGGTGTATACCTACAACAATGGAACATTTACAGGGCCGACAACACCAATTACAATCCCCAATGTAGATCCTGGTAAAACTGTCAACTATGGTGTAGAAGTTAATTTACCAGCCAATACTCCGCTTTCCACTGATATAAACCGCGGCTTCCCTGTACCGATTACTGCTTCCATTGATACCAACGGAGATGGTAATCCTGATGGTCAGAATATCACGATCGATCGCGTCTACACTGGCTTCTTGAAAATGGTGAAAGTATCGCGAGTCCTACCAGGTACTGGGCCAGCAGTGGGTGCGGGTCAGGATGACTTTGAATCCACACCAGCAGTCAATGGTATCGATCCGAATCCCAACGTTGCTGATGTTGCTAGAACACCAGCTCCAGGCAACATTATCGAGTATCAGATTCGATACAAAAATATTTCCGAGCCTCAATCTGGAACTGGTAACGTGATTCTAAATGCTGACAAGGTTGTGATTACTGAAGATGGTACTCAAGCCCCGAACAACTGGGCGCTAGACAACGATACTAACGGTCAAATCGATACCAGCAATATTGTCGGTACAGCGAAAGATTCTGGTGCTGCAACCATCAACTTCTACAGTGGTAATCCAGCATCAAATTCTTCCATTGACAAAACAGGAACCACGGTGGACACCGATATTACCAAGTATGTAGATACTGTCACTGGCAAGGTTGCACCAGGTGAACAAAGAACATTTACCTTCCAACGCAAGGTGAACTAGTAGTTTGTAGTGAGTGCTAAAGCGCTCACTACAAACGAGAAAGAAAATTTTTGAAGAGGTGATTGAAATGAAGCGTTTTGCAACGGCTAGTATGGGAGCAGTAGCATTGATTGTTACACTTCCCTTTGTGAATCAAATTCCGGCGATCGCAAATATCTGGCATTCCCATGCTGTTTTTGCTCAGAATACCCAAGCTAAAGGGCAAGTACAGTTGCGCCTAGAGGTAGAAAAGCAAGTGGTAGCTCAGGATCAGCACGGTAAGCAAACTAAGAGATGGCAATCATTGCAAGGGAAAGCTTTGGTGCAGCCAAAAGATGTGCTGCGCTACATAGTCACTGGTGTCAACAACGGCGATAAAGCAGTCAAAAATCTCGTCATCAATCAGCCCATTCCCAAAGGAATGATATATGTGCTGAACTCTGCAACTGTAAATTCTCACAACAACGCCAAAATTACTTACAGCATTGATGGTGGACGCAGCTTTGCAGACAAGCCAACCGTGCAAGTCAAGCTTCCTAATGGCAAAGTGGAAACTCGTCCCGCTCCAGCAGTTGCTTATACCCACATCCGTTGGAATTTTAGTACACCTGTCCCCGCCAAAGCACAAGTTAAAGGTACTTATCAAGTACAGGTGCGGTAGGGGAAATAAGAGTGGGAGAGGGGAAGAATTTCTACGCTTACGAGCAAGTTTGCTTAATTATTTATTAATTCAAAATTCCCCGTGAATATTATCCCACTCTTTGCAATCAAAGAGGAGAAAGTTTAGTGAAATGTCCGCAAGGTAGTTGGTCAACGCGGTTAGTAGCAACTGTTTTCCTGGGAAGTATATTGCAGTGTCCGATGTCTGCGATCGCTCAAGTTGAGAATAATAAGCCGCTAACCAATTTTATAAATCAAGCTACTTACACTTATACAGATCCTAGCAACAATCAAAAATATTTAGGAGTTTCTGCTAAAACTCAAGCTATTCCTAACCCATTAGTTGACCCACTGGGACGAATTTTAGGATGTGCTGGCAATGTTTTACCTGACTATAGGGGCTTTTCTGTTGCTGTTTATGAACCTGACCCCAGCGACCCCACGGGGACAGAATTAGGAAAGTTGTTACCCCTAACTCGCACAGAGTTACCTGATGTTCCTAACAACAATATTCCTGGTGGATTAAGACCGAATATCGAAAATAGCAACCCCTATTTCCTGACAAACACAGCACCCTTGGGTGCTTACAACTTCCTACTCGATCCGAATTTAGGTCAAATCGATCCAGGTAAAACCTATATTTTTGTGGTCAATCCACCGCCAAATTCTATCTACAAACAACGGCGGATCAAGATTCAAATTCTCCAAAGCACTGGTACAGAGAATAATAATGTTGTCCGCTATCTTGCTACATCCCTAGACGGTCAGCCAATTACACTCACAGGGCAAACCCAAACTGAGTCAACGGTTGTCTTAGTTGCCAATGCTGAACTGCAAGGACTAGATTTACTAGCTTTTGAATTTACCACAAATATGTGTCAGCCAGAGCAGGTGCAGATTGTTAAAACTGGCGATCGCGCCACAGCAGAACCAGGAGATACGGTTATCTACCGCCTCTCTGTTAAAAATTTAGCTGATGCTGCTTTAAACAATGTAGTTGTTACTGACAAATTACCCCTTGGCTTTAACTTCTTAGGCAAATCCGTCCGGGGAGAAATTGATGGCAAACCCGTCACTATCACTGCCGAACACAATGGTTCATCGGTAGTATTTCGATCGGATGCTACGATTCCGCAACAGAAGGTATTAAATATTGCCTATGCTGCCCAACTAACAGCAGATGCAGTGCGTGGTTCGGGACGCAACTTGGCAAGTGTCACAGTCCAAAGAGCAGACAACCGTTTTCAGGCTAAGGATGGCCCTGCAAGCCACCAGTTGCGGATTAGACCGGGGATTGTCACGGACTGCGGTACTCTCCTCGGTCGCGTATTTGTGGATAAAAACTTTGATGGCGAACACCAACCCGGTGAACCAGGTATCCCTAATGCTGTGATTTTTATGGAAGACGGCAACCGTGTAACTACTGATATAAATGGTTTGTTTTCTGTAGCGAATGTCTTGCCTGGAAATCACACAGGAGTTCTCGATCTCAGCAGCGTTCCCGGTTATACCCTTGCACCCAATCGCAAGTTTAAAGAACGCAACAGTCAATCCCGTCTTGTGCGTTTAGAACCCGGTGGCTTAGCACGCATGAACTTTGCAGTCACCCCCACATCCAGCCAGGAGGTCAAGAAATGAATATAGAAGGTAGAAGGCAGGAGGTAGGAGGCATAAGGGAGTTACTTCTGTATCAAAGATTGAACGCCAATAGTTTCAACCTTAGATTAGTGGGGGCGATCGCAGGGGCTGTGAGTCTAGCATTGTATCCCATTGTAGCCAAGGCGGAATACCCCAATGTTGTTCAAGAAGAACAGCAAGACTTCACACCTAAGTACGGAAAAGACACGGAAAAGCTTGCAGAATCGCATGCAAATTTATCTGAAGATACTATTGACTCACTCCTGACGGAACAGTTATCCGTTCTACCAGAGGAAGTCACAGACAAAATATCTCCTCTATCTACGACTACATCCCCAGCGATACAACCATTTCAACCAGCACCTGATATCCAATTACCAAAAGCTCTAAAAAAACTAGCACAAAACACATCTCCCGCTACTCCCCCGATCAAAATCCTCACCCCTGATACTGTAGTCGATGTGCCAGCAACTACAGTAATTCTGCAATTTCCGGTGGGTGCAGAGGTAGAATTGCGGGTAAATGGAGATTTGGTAGATCCATCCTTGGTGGGACGGACAGAAACTGATGATAGTACCAACTTGGTAACGCAGACATGGTATGGTGTCTCGTTAAAAGAAGGAACTAACACTATTACTGGGCAAGTGGTAGGTTCTAGCGAACCACCTGTAAGCGTACAAGTACAGGTACGGGGCGCACCCATACAATTAAAATTGGAAACCGTAGAAACTCGCATTCCTGCAGATGGACGTTCCACA
>JANZYY010000411.1 GCA_026419705.1 Fischerella sp. | reverse complement strand
AGATGTGTATAAGAGACAGCGCTAATATTAATTACATCCTGCACACGTTTGCCGAATTCTCCTGTGAGCTTGAACTTAGCGACATAATCGTAAGGAATTTCTTTAACACTAGGCTCAACACTAGCTGGCATAGTGAGTTCTGGTGAGGAGCGAGTCATCGGTCTCATATTTGTAGGGGCTTGCTGAAATTGCATTTTGCTTACCTCATACCAATTTTGGATTTTAGATTTTGGATTAAACAGCCTTGTTACTAGGAAGGAGGGTACGGTGATGAAGTAAAGGAGTGTTGGGGCAGCACTCACTCTCCCACTCCTTTACTCCCCTACTCCCTTGTGCTACCACGGCGACTCCCAGATTTTTGGTGCTTGGGCTGGTGGGGTAAACCAGCGAGTTTCGAGTGGTTGTTGCCGTACGTAGGCTTCCAGACCGCTCATGTTGTCTTGCCGGACGTACCCCTGATCCAATCCCTGCAATTCTTCGTCTTCAGCGAACCCGCGCAACTCCTCATCCTCCGCGAACCCTTGCAACTCTTCATCTTCCGCGAACCCGCGCAATTCTTCATCTTCGGCAAATCCACGCAGTTCCTCATCTTCTGCAAAGCCTTGCATCTGATACAAGGTGCCATCAGGCGCTTGATACAATGTGCCCAACCCATTTTGACCTGCGACCCCAGCCTGTTGTAGAAGTGGAGTTGCGACCTTCAATCCAGCTGCCACTGCTGGTCCCACGCCAGGAACAAACGGTGCTAATCGTTGGGCAATGGGTAACGCCCTCTTTGCAAACCGACGCACACCCCGAACCAGTTTTTTCCAAGAGCCAATGGGGTTGCCCAGCCCATCTATCCCTTCCACCCACTGGTATAGGTTGCTGTCGGGGGCTTGACGAATCTCGCCGAGGTAGCCAATGCCCATCATTTGAGTCAGTTCGTCTTCACCCAGTCCACGCAGTTCTTCGTCTTCCGCAAAGCCTTGCATTTGGTACAAGGTGCCATCCGGGGCTTGATACAACGCTCCTAAACCGTTATAGCCTGCGACACCAGCTTGGCGGAGAAGGGCTGCTTGTCCACCCGGAATCAGCGACGCGGCTTGTTGGGCGATCGGCATCACCTTACGTAAGGCTGGAGCCGCTGCTCTCAGAGCTTTCACGGCTATTCCACCAGGAACAACATAAGGCAATGCTTTACGAGCAAATTTCTTCAGCTTTTTCCAAAAGCCAACGGGATTGCCAAGTCCATCTATGCCTTCCACCCACTGATACAGGTTGCCGTCCAAACCCTGGCGTATCTCACCGAGATAGCCAATGCCCATCATTTGAGTTACTTCATCTTCACCGAGATAACGCATGGTTTCTTTCCTTCATAGTTTTTTTATCTGACTGCCTGTTATAGAACTAGGCGTGAATTACTGCACATCCCGTGTCAAATAGCCATCCAGCACAACCCAAATCCGCAGAGGTCCCTTCACACCTGCTAACCTTTCTGCTGGATTCTTATCTTGTCCCGGCACTCCCTGTGGGAACAACATCTCCACTCGGAAGTTCTGCTGCGGTTCGATGATTACTGGCTCCGCAAAGCGGAACGTTGCCATAGGATCGGGTTCACCGTGGTTTGCAGCACCATTGCCTGGGTTTACCCCTGCACCAGACGGGAAGAAGAAAGTCGGCATCTCAATCATGGTTTTCTCACCTACCAGTAGAGCTGTTACCGAGTTGTAAATTAAGTCAGTCAGGACTTCGGACTCAGTAACCCCAGGATTGTTCTGGCAGTCTATCTGTGAAACCGCTACCCGCATAGCTCTAGCCTCGAAGGTATTCAGGCTGGGCAAGACACCAGATGCCTGTAAGTTTGTCTCCAAGCGGGTTTTGTTCTGCACATCCACGAAGAAGCGAATCATTCGCGGATCTGTCATCGCTTTCTCGAATATATTTCGGTCTCCATCCTTGGGAACGAGAAAAGCATCGTAAATTGGATAATGGAGCTTTTCCTTAACGCCCTGGACTTTTCCCATAAGAAACTCCTTTTTGAGTCGTCTGTGGTAAGTTGTTAAAACTCAGCAGTCAATTCAGCCTTGATTCATCTCCTCATACACCGGCAGGTATGCTTTGTTGAGGTTTGAAATAATCCCACCGAGTCAAACCCTTGCACCTGATACAGCCTGCCGTCTTCTCCCAGAAAGAATTCCCCTCCCTGTAACTCCTCACTTTCACCTAATCCTTGCACCTGATACAGTGTGCCGTCCTCGCCCAAGAAGAATTCCCCTCCCTGCAACTCTTCTGCTTCACCCAAACCCTGCACCTGATACAGTGTGCCGTCCTCTCCCAAAAAGAATGCTCCCGAACCTGGCAAACCAGGGTTAACAATCATCAGTTCATCTAATCCAAGTGGCTGTCCCCAGGTCATGTCATCTCCCTCCCGCTAACAATGCTTTAGAAATCCAAAATCTAAAATCAAAAATTGCATCATCCTTCGATACCATGCTTGGTAATGCGGTAACTGCCACCGACGATGTAGAGTTGCGTTCCTGCGATGTTGCTCACCAGGCGGGGTGGATCTTGCATGAAGTGAATGTATGCTTGTGCTTGACCTGGTTGCCCTTTATCCGAACGATAGATCAAACCTACTAGTTCACCAAGTTCTACGACAATGGGTGGGATTAGTCGGGAATGAGGAACTCTCACCACACAGGACGGACTAAAGTGATTGAATTTTTGGTACAGTCCCATCCCTTCATACAAATCTTGATTCATGGCAGGGACACTACGGCTGATTTGGTATTGCTTTTGTAGCTTTCTATTTCTCATCGTTGTGTGACTGCCGAAGCAATGGGTTTGACTTTCACTGGTTGGACAGGACGCACAACTCCTACAGGCTTTACTGGTCGGACGGCGATCGCTGTCTGACCAGGTGTGGAACTGGCAGGCAATGTTGGCAGGATGCCCAACTGTCGCAGTTGCTGCACTAACCACCTGGCTGTACGTGGGCGCGGACGAGCTGACAGACCGCGTTCCCAGATGAATTGGAGACTTGAGTGCAGTCGCTGATTTCGACTCAGCAATTGTCGTTGTCGCAGCAAGTCCAACAAAGACTTCACCCGCGTATCTTTGGGCTGTAAGCCTCCACTTCGCACTGCCCGGATGAATTCCCGCAGCCAGTCCGGTACTGTTGTTGTCGCGGCTATGCCTTGCAGTTCTAAATCTGGATACTTCATCTGTGGTTTCCTCGCAATCGGAATGACCTTTTTGACAAATGTCCGGGGTGCCCAGCCCATTGGGTAAGGCATGGTTGCGTCTAAGGAAATCCAACGACCTTTGTGATAGACTTCCAGGTAAATGTGGCTGAAGAATCTAGGGCGGAGTGGATCGGATCCTGTTAATACTACCCGTACCGGATGTCCGACCGCCTCCAGCATTGCGCCTAACAAAATCGTCATGTCGTCGCAATCGCCTGCGCGCAACTCCAACATGCGCCTGGCTGAATGCAGCACCTCTACCCGGAAGGGGTCTTTGGTATAGCGGATGTTGTCCTGCACCCACTCAAATAGCGCTTTGATTTCTCCCAGGTAGTCTTTAGGTTTCACCGCCTTGTCTAGCAGTATGTCAATTGCCTTCTGGCGGACGTAAAAATCCTTAGCTCCCTCGCGGATCAGTGCCTGAATTTGTTCAACGGTTCTTTGAGTTCCCAAGTATCCTTGGGGGATGTAGCCTAGGTAAATTTGGGGAGAACTAAGTGGGGGTGCTGCGTATCGTCTCATGGCAAAAATCCTCGTTGCTTAAAAGACAAGGCAAAGCATCGAGCATTACCCTAGTTCATAAGCCTTATGAGACGAATATAGAGGTGCTATTAGCAAAACTCCAGTCACATAATCTTGGTCGTAGGAGTAAGGTAGCTAATTTGAGCGACAACAATTACCCTTACCTTGCGCCGATTATACTGGACTGTTGATCGTTTGCGCTGATTTTTTGGCGATCGCTCCCTGTCAAAGCTTAAGATATTTTTTATACTTAAAAATAATCTTTCCCCTCCCTAATAAATTAAAATTTTTGTGAAGAGTACTTAAGTACGCTTGAATACTAGCGAGAGGATTGGTTATTTTGTTCCTTGCTTTTGGGAACAAAGCTCACTTGTTTATCTAGTAGCTCTCACGACAGCAACAAACATAGCGTTCGATCTGCCAACTGAGTTGACCGCATACCTGACTTCCTTATACTAAAGTCTGATGCTGACTCAATAAGTATCAGGGATTTAACTGATGGTATCAAAAGTCAAAAGTACCATCAAGATTCTTGTAGAAGCTGCGGAATGTGGGAGTATGCACCATGCCCAATTTTCAACACAGCGAACTATTTTTTGGCAGACAAGCGTTAACTGAAAAACTATACCAGTGTATGAGCAAGCAGCCGCTAACAGTTTTGTTGGGGGCTTCCAGAACTGGAAAATCTAGCTTGGTTCGTCAAGGTTTGATTCCCTATCTCAAGCAGTTACAGGCAAAATCAAATCAACAGCAGTGGCATATCCTAGCGATTGTGTGTCCCAGTCATAAGCAAAACGTAGACAGCCTTGCTACTCAGATAAAGAATTGGAATCAAAACAATCCTCAGTCAAAACTGCTACTAGTTATCGATCAGTTGGAAGAACTGATAAATTTCTCTTGGGAAAAACAAGAAAGTGAAAAGTTTATTGAATTCATAGCACAACTTATAGCAAAGTATTCAGAGCAATTACGAATCTTACTTGTACTAAGAAGCGACTTTGAATTTCTATTTAGAAATTCTGTCTTGGAGCCATATTGGAATGCGGCTCGATTTGTCATTCCAACAATCATGTCAGAGAAACTGCATACCTACACCGAGGAAGCAGTATCGGAAAGGATGCTGTATTTTCAGCTTTGCAGTTTGATAGAGAATTTTATTGATGAGGTAGCACACATGCCTGGAACACTACCTCTATTCTCTTTTACACTAACTGAACTCTACCTCAAATATCTCAAAAGTTTCACGGAAGCGAGAGGAAACAATCGATTAATTACCCAGAACGAAGAAATGGGTGGAGT
>JANZYY010000410.1 GCA_026419705.1 Fischerella sp. | reverse complement strand
CTTGCAAGGTGCCGATCATCCTTTGCTCAATCGCGCCTTGAGAGCCTATCCCCCAGCAAGTACGTTCAAAATTATCACTACAACTGCTGCATTAGAATCAGGCAAATTTTCTCCTGGTACAATACTGCCTACCTACGGTTACTTGAGCTTTGGCAATTACCGCTTTAACGAGTGGAACCACGCCGGATTTGGACCTTTAGGATTTGCAGGAGCGATCGCCATGAGCAGCGATACCTTCTTCTACCAAGTCGGTGCGAGAATTGGCGGTCCCACCTTAATCGAATGGACTCGCAAATACGGTCTTGGCAGAAAAACTGGGTTTGAATTCACTTCCGAAGAATCGAAAGGTTTTGTTCCCGATGAAGCATGGAAACAAAAAGTTTGGAAAATGCCTTGGACAGTAGGTGATTCGGTGAATATGTCAATTGGTCAGGGAGCGTTACTAGCCACACCTCTACAAGTCGCTGTCATGTTTGCTGTACCCGCCAATGGTGGCTACCGAGTCCAGCCGCATTTACTTCAAGACAACGAACAAGCAAAAACTTGGCGCGAGTCCGTCGGTATGAAACCGTCTACTATCAATGTTCTCCGCGAAGGATTGCGCAAGGTAGTGACTGAAGGTACGGCTAAAGCTTTAAATGTACCAACCCTTCCCCCAGTAGCTGGTAAAACTGGAACTGCTGAAGCTTGGCAAACTAAAGGTGTGAAAGCAAATCATGCCTGGTTTGCTGGTTATGCTCCCGCCGATAATCCAGAAATTCTAATTGTAGCATTTGCAGAACATTCAGGCGGCGGTGGTGGTAGCGTTGCTGGTCCGATGGCGTTACAAGTTATGCAAGAGTATTTTCAAAAGTCAAAAATCAAAAATCAAAAGTAAAAAAAGAAACCTAGTAATTATGGATCGGCAACTGTACCCATTCCCTTTAGCAGGTATTTTGCCAATACTATGAGCGAGGAATTTGAGGAAGTTGGTAATCTCAAAACTACCGCTTCCATGAGTAAATTTAAGTGCGATCGCCACGCTCGTTGTCCGATCGCCCGATTGGGGGTTTCATGAAATTACTCAAATCAGCAAGCACTTGCTTCAAATCCGCTCACTAATAACACTGGTTTTTGGCTGGCACAGGCGTGGGTGTTTATACAATAAAGCCTTGCAGATCCCCGAACAGAACAAATCCCCGACTTCCTAAAAAAGTTGGGGTCTAGCTTGCTGATGCGAGCAGGTTTTTCCCAAAGACTGAAACAGCCCTACTAAAAAAAAGCAGGTTAGAGAAATGGTATTACATCCCATGTAAATTCAAGCCATCGCCAACATGAAATTTTGGAAATTAACCACTCTTTAGTTTTTCTGCTTGTTCGCTGGGTTTGGGACTGAGGGCGAAGCAAAACAGCGAGCATGTTGTACAGTGTTGTAGATTGTGTAAAGCCTGCAGTCAGTACAAGTACAAAAAATCTGCAGCCCAGTAAATCTTTTGAGATACCGTATAATATCTCTTGCAGGAGGTGAACTATGGCAATTCTACAACTAGAAGACGGTAAAACATACACCGATCTGAAAGATATTAGCCGTGAACTGGCGTCCTTAAATATTCAACTCGATCGCTGGTCTGTGGGAGAAAATCCCCAGTTACATCAACTGCTGGCAAAAGATAGCCTCGATGAAGACGAAAAAGAACAGGTTTTAAAAGCTTTGGATGGTTATTTTGAGCAATTGCAACAAACAGCCGGCTATCAGTCCCGCGATCTGATCGTCCTAAATCCAGACATACCTAACCTAGATGGGCTGCTAGCAAAGTTTGACAAGATTCACACCCATGCAGATGACGAAGTACGCTATATTGTTGCAGGAGAAGGCATTTTTGGCTTCGTGCGTCCCGATGGCAGTCAAGTAGAACTGACAGTGCAACCACAAGAGTATATTAACGTGCCTGCCGGAACAGAACACTGGTTTTATCTCACACCAGCACGCCGAGTCAAAGCAGTACGCTATTTCACCACTACAGAGGGCTGGGTACCCGAATATACGGGTACACCAATTCGCAGGCGTCAGGCGGTCGCTGGAAAATGAAGAGAATTATTTTTTGCGACTTTGATGGTACCATCACGGTTTCAGAAACTTTTGTAGCAGTGCTGAAGCATTTTGCACCGCAACTTTCCGCCCAACTGATACCCCAAATGTACGCACGCCAATTGACGCTGCGTGAGGGAGTCCGGCGAATTTTGGAATCAATTCCATCCTCTCGCTACCGGGAAATTTTGGAATTCACCCAAAAACAACCTATTCGTTTGGGGTTCGCAGAACTTTTGGATTTCTTGGAAGCAAAGCAAGTACCTTTAGTAGTAGTTTCGGGTGGATTGCGGGGTATGGTGGAAGTTGTTTTGGGCGAACTAGTACAGCGCCTTCATGCTGTTCATGCTGTCGATGTCGATATTAGCGGTGAGTACTTGCAAGTAAATTCAGAGTTTGAAGGTGGAACAGAACTAGTTGCCAAAGCGCAGGTGATGGAAAAGTATCCAGCAGATGAGACAATTGCTATTGGTGACTCGCTTACCGACCTGAATATGGCGTTGGCAACACCAATAGTATTTGCCCGCGATCGCTTAGCGCAATATTTGGCAGAACATCAAAAACCCTACATTCCGTGGAATAATTTTTTAGAAATACGTGACTACCTAGCGGACTTGTGGAAGCAATCTCCCTAACAACCCCCCTTAAAAAGGGCAAGGTGGTTTCATATAAACACCAGAAAAATTACTTAGTCCCTCCCCACCCAGAGATATTTGTGTTAACAAACCACATAGACGCGCTTTATTCGGCTGAAGGCAGGGTAGAACACAAAGAGTTTAAGAAGTTGGTAGGGATTTAAATTTTTATTGGGTCGCATAAACCACCCTGCTCAACCCTCTTAAAAAGGAGGTTAGCGGTCGGAAAGTCATCCTTAGCAGGGGGGATTTAGGGGGATCTAGAGATATTTGTATGTAAATCTAGTTTTATGAACAGCCCAACCCTAACTGATGTTCGTCTTGAGTTAATTGCTGCAGCCCGTCACTTTTACCAACAGGGTTGGATGGTGGGAACTGCGGGTAATCTTTCGGTACGTTTACCTGATGGTAGCTTTTGGATTACAGCGAGTGGAAAGTGCAAGGGTGAATTAGCAACCAGCGATTTTGTTCGTATTTATCCAGATGGACGCTTAGAACAATCTACCAGTGACTCAAAGCCCTCCGCTGAAACTGCTATTCACCAGAGTATTTATAATCTTTTTCCAGAAGCAATGAGTTGCTACCACGTCCACTCAGTGGAAGCAAATTTAGTTTCTCGGTTTGTACAGGGAGATACCCTACCCTTACCACCATTAGAAATGCTCAAAGGACTAGGAGTGTGGGAAGAAAATCCCCGTTGTGTTATGCCTGTTTTCGCTAACCATTTGCAAGTTTCGCGGATTGCAGCTGAAATAGAAGCAAAATTTATTAAAACTCCTCCGCAAGTACCAGCTCTGCTGATCCGCGATCATGGTGTGACTGTTTGGGCATCTTCCCCCAAGAATGCTCGCAACTACATCGAGTTGGTGGAGTATATCTTTCGTTACATAGTTGCAGCCCGACGAGTAGATGTGATTTGAGATGGCGTTGTGGGGGTGAATGGGAAATAGATAAAAATGACGAATAAGATGGGGCTGAAAATTTACATCATTCATAATTCATCGCCCACCAACCACTAACTACCAACTACTAACTATTAACCAATGACTAAAACCATTCGCGTTGTTGCCCGTGTGATTGCCTTACCGGAAAAAGTTGAAGCCCTCAAAGCACTTCTGTTGGAATTAATTGAACCGACTCGACAGGAATCCGGTTGTATTAAATATGAACTATTACAAAATCAGTCTGACCCAACAGACTTCACCTTTGTCGAGGAATGGACTTCCAACGATGCTTTAGAAGCTCATTTAGTATCAACCCATATCAAAGCAGCAGAAGCTAAATTGGAAGGTTTGGTTGCAACTAAACCAGATATTCGCCGTTACTATCTTTTGGCTTAGTCGTGTGTTTCTTTGCTTTGAGTCTTTTTTACACAAAGATAAATCTTGATATTGAAGCGATCGCGCCAGACAAACGCATGCACCATAAGGTATCTTAATCCCACAGGCAAGTCCAGGTTCAAAACTGCAACCGTCATGTGTCAATTGTTGGGTATGAACTGCAATGTGCCGACAGATATTTGCTTCAGCTTTAGCGGATTTGCGGCACGAGGAGGAAAAACTGACGACCATCGCGATGGTTGGGGTATTGCTTTTTTTGAAGGAAAGGGATGTCGGATTTTCATAGACGCCAAAGCCTCTGTTAGTTCTCCCATAGCAGAGTTTGTGCGACACTATCCCATCCACTCGACTCATGTGATTGCCCACATCCGCAAAGCGACTCAGGGTGAAATTGCTCTAGAAAACTGCCATCCCTTCCGTCGCGAACTGTGGGGACGATATTGGGTGTTTGCCCACAACGGCGACCTACCAAATTTTAATCCCCTTGGCTTGCAGTCTTTCCAACCTGTGGGTAATACCGATAGTGAAAAAGCTTTTTGTCTGATATTGGAAACTTTGCGAGAACGCTTTCCTTTTGGTGAACCTTCTCTGCAAGAATTATACTCCGTCTTAAGAGAAATAACTGACAAAATTTCTTCAATAGGTGTTTTTAATTACTTATTAACAAATGGAGAACACTTTTTTACTCACTGTTCAACCAAACTCTGTTACATAGTCAGACAAGCACCATTTGCCGCCGCTCACTTGATTGACGAAGACGTGACCGTAGATTTTAGTGAATTGACCACACCTAGCGATCGCGTTGCGGTAATTGCTACTACTCCTCTCACTGACAACGAAGTCTGGACTCCCATTCAGCCGGGAGAATTGTTGGTATTTCAGGATGGATTGCCCATATTTAACGGATTGGGGACTGGGGATTAGGACAAGGGGCAAGGGACATCGGAAAAACAAGAGGGTGAAGGGGAAAAGGGGAGCCAGCGCGTTCGGAGATCCCGTAGACGCCCGTAGGGCGGCTTCCCGCAAGGGTGGCAGTGAGTGCGTTGGAGGGTTTTCCCAACCCCACGC
>JANZYY010000409.1 GCA_026419705.1 Fischerella sp. | reverse complement strand
GTTCTGGTACTGCTGAAAGGGGTTTTATTTGCCCGCAGTTCCCGTTTAATTCCAGATAAAGCTAATTTAGGCTTCCGCTTCCCTTGCGATGGGCCGGGACGGGGTGGTACTTGCCAGGTGTCGGCTTGGGACCATGTGTTCCTGGGTTTGTTCTGGATGTATAACTCTCTGAGCATGGTGATTTTCCACTTCTTCTGGAAGATGCAGTCAGATGTCTGGGGGACGGTGGGAGCAGATGGGGTGGTCACTCACATCACTGGTGGAAACTTTGCGACTTCGTCAATAACGAATAACGGTTGGTTGCGTGATTTTCTTTGGGCGCAATCAACACAAGTTATTACATCGTACAACACATCACTTTCAGCCTACGGCTTAATGTTCCTGGGCGGACACTTCATCTTTGGCTTTAGTCTGATGTTCTTATTCAGTGGTCGTGGCTACTGGCAAGAACTGATTGAATCGATAGTTTGGGCACACAACAAGTTGAAAGTTGCCCCAGCTATTCAACCTCGTGCTTTGAGTATCATTCACGGTCGGGCTGTAGGGGTTGCTCATTACCTTTTAGGAGGAATTGTCACTACTTGGGCTTTCTTCCTGGCACGAATGACGGCATTTGGATAGTAGTCCAAAAACTAATGACTAATGACAAAAAACGATAAGTTGACAAGCAAAACGGCTATCTAAACTATGGCTACTAAATTCCCAAAATTTAGCCAAGACCTTGCCAACGATCCGACAACACGTCGGATCTGGTATGCGATCGCCACTGCTCACGATTTTGAAAGTCATGATGGGATGACCGAGGAAAATCTCTATCAAAGGATTTTTGCCTCTCACTTTGGTCATCTAGCAATTATCTTTCTGTGGGCATCGGGGATTTTGTTCCACGTTGCTTGGCAAGGTAATTTTGAGGTATGGATTAAAGACCCTGTGCATGTGCGTCCCATTGCTCATGCGATTTGGGATGCCCAATTTGGGCCGGGAGCAATTGCAGCTTATACCCAAGCAGGAGCAAGAAATCCTGTAGATATTTGCTACTCCGGCGTCTACCACTGGTGGTATACCATCGGGATGCGGACAAATACGGAACTGTATGTTGGTGCATTGTTCTTAATTCTGCTAGCGTCAGTCTCCTTGTTTGCAGGTTGGTTACATTTGCAACCTAGATATCGTCCGAATTTGGGTTGGTTCAAAAATTCGGAAGCTCGCTTAAATCATCACTTAGCAGGTTTGTTTGGTGTTAGCTCTTTAGCTTGGGCTGGTCATTTAGTACACGTTGCTATCCCCGAATCTCGCGGACAACATGTAGGCTGGGATAACTTCTTATCTACTCCACCCCATCCGGCTGGTTTGTCGGCGTTTTTCACAGGGAATTGGGGAGCATACGCTCAAAATCCTGATACCGCCCAGCATGTATTTAGTACTTCTCAAGGTGCAGGAACCGCAATTCTCACATTCTTAGGTGGTTTCCATCCCCAGACACAATCACTGTGGCTGACGGATATGGCACACCATCATTTAGCGATCGCAGTCGTATTAATTATTGCGGGTCACATGTACCGCACTAATTGGGGTATCGGTCACAATATCAAGGAGATGATGGACTCCAAGACTTTCTTTGGTAGAAAAGTTGAAGGTCCATTTAATCTACCTCACCAAGGGCTGTACGAAACAGTAAACAATTCTCTGCATTTCCAACTCTCTTTGGCACTAGCTTGTCTAGGTGTTGCCTGTTCTTTGACGGCACAGCACATGTATTCTATGCCGCCTTATGCTTTTATCGCCAAAGATTTTACCACTATGTCGGCATTATACACACATCACCAGTATATTGCCGGATTCTTAATGGTAGGAGCATTTTCCCATGCTGCCATCTTCTGGATTAAAGATTACGACCCAGAACAGAATAAAGGTAATGTCCTAGAGCGAGTGTTGAAGCACAAAGAAGCCATTATTGCTCATCTAAGTTGGGTATCGCTATTCTTAGGCTTCCATACCTTGGGTCTGTATGTGCACAACGATGTAGAAGTAGCCTTTGGCGCGCCTGATAAGCAAATCTTGATTGAGCCGGTGTTTGCTCAGTTTATCCAGTCAGCAAACGGTAAGGCTTTGTATGGGTTTCATACACTGTTGTCAAACCCAGATAGTATTGCTTTCACAGCATGGCCCAACCATGCCAATGTTTGGTTACCGGGATGGTTAGATGCAATCAACAGTGGGACTAACTCATTGTTCTTGACGATTGGCCCGGGTGATTTTTATGTTCATCATGCGATCGCTCTCGGTTTGCATGTCACCACTTTGATATTAGTCAAAGGTGCGTTGGATGCTCGCGGTTCCAAACTCATGCCCGATAAAAAAGACTTTGGCTATGCCTTCCCTTGTGATGGCCCCGGTCGGGGTGGTACTTGCGATATCTCAGCTTGGGATGCGTCTTACCTCGCTGTCTTCTGGATGCTGAACACTCTGGGCTGGGTAACATTCTACTGGCATTGGAAGCATCTATGTATATGGCAAGGGAACGTTGCTCAATTCAACGAATCTTCTACCTATCTCATGGGTTGGTTCCGAGACTACCTCTGGGCAAACTCCGCCCAGTTGATTAACGGCTATAACCCCTATGGGACTAGTAACTTAGCTGTTTGGGCTTGGATGTTCCTATTTGGACACTTAGCTTGGGCTGTTAGCTTTATGTTCCTAATTACATGGCGGGGTTATTGGCAAGAGTTAATCGAAACTCTAGCTTGGGCACACGAACAGACGCCCCTATCCTTTGGCTACTGGAGAGATAAACCTGTTGCTTTGTCAATTGTTCAGGCTCGTTTAGTCGGCTTAACTCACTTTACTGTTGGTTATATCGCCACCTACGGAGCCTTTTTAATTGCCTCAACAGCAAGTAAGTTTGGTCAATAAATCAACTGTTGACAGTTAATTTTTAACTGTCAACAGTTAACAAATAAATCTAAGTTCTCAAAATTATTTTTATTCCGGAAATTAAGTTATTAAAAATATAAAGTTTCGACCTCCTCTCTTGCTTGACTGAGCAAGAGACTTTCCTATTTATGTTGACATTATTGTTGATTTTATTATTAAAATTTTCTAAAAATAGATGTGAGAAAATCAATAATTGATATATTGAAAATTAAGATAAAAATCAACCTGTCAAAATACAAAAGGAATAATAATGTCTAATATAGTTGATGTAGTTGATACAGTTGAGCGAGATATAATAAAACCCTACAAAGGCGATCCTTGTCTTGGTAATCTATCCACCCCTATTAATGATTCTCCTTTAGCTAGAGCTTTCATTAATAATTTACCTGCCTATCGTAAAGGGTTAACTCCTTTCATGCGGGGACTCGAAATTGGTATGGCTCATGGTTATTTTCTCGTAGGGCCAGAGGTTGTGGTTGGACCTTTACGGGAATCAGCACATGGAGCAAATCTCAGTGGATTAATAACTGCCATATATATAGCTGTATCCGCTTGTTTGGGAATTTCCATTTTTGCGATTACAACATTCCAAGGAAATCCGAAAGGTTCTTATAGTTCTTATTCCAAAGACCCATTAAGACCGTTAAGAACTCGTGAAGAATGGAGCCAATTAAATGGCGGAATTTTTATTGGTGCAATGGGTGGTGCAGTATTTGCATATTTGCTGCTCGAAAACTTTGACTCTTTGGATGCCATCCTCAGAGGAGCTGTTAATGTTAGCTACCTGTCGTTTTAGTCCCACTAATTTTACATTGGATAAATTTGAATTATAAATTGTGAATTGTAGAGGAAGAACATCATGGTAGAGATGACACAACTAACAGGTGACTATGCTGCTTCATGGTTGCCCTGGATCATGATTCCCCTAGTTTTCTATATTTTGCCTTTTCCTGTGTTTGCGATTTTATTTTTATGGATTCAAAAAGAAGGTAACGATCGCAGCAAACAAGCAGATAGCAATCTTACAGAAATTAGGGAAATGGGAGCACCTACTCCGTAAAAGCAAGTCTTTTGAAGTATAAATTATCTTGTTATATCTACTCTACACCCCTTAATTAAAGCAGGGCTGTTTCATAAGATTTACTGTGAAACTGCATCCCCTGCACCGCAAAGGATAGGTACGGCATTTGAAACCTAGTCAATCCCGGTTTCAAATGCCAATAATCTTTTTTAGCTCTGCACCTCAAGAGAAACTGCGGACTTCAGTCAGCACCCGTAGTTTTTCCTCCCAGGGCTAAAAGCCGCGCTCGTTCCAAACTCCCGCCAGGATTTTTATGATTAATAATTTTAAATCTTGGTTAATAAAATATTAAAAATAAAAAATTAAAACAGAGACAGAGAAGGATTTTCTCCTTCACTACCTCTACTTACCCTACCTGCATATCTCTAACAACTTTCCCTGTTTCCCCGCAACAGGGCTTTTTTCTAAGTATTTCTTCCTATTTTAGGGCTGGTTTTTAGTGAAACAAACACCCTTTTTAAAGAAAAAATCCTGAAATCTATATAAATTAACGGTTTCATCTATCCACTTCTGGCTTGAACACTTTAGAATGATTCATTGAAAAGTCGAGCCTATGAGAGTTACAGCGTTTTTAAGCACAAATACTCAAAAAGACGACTTTGTAAATCTCAAAACAGGGGTTTAAGTAAAGATGCGCCAAAGCGCATCTGTACCCAATCTCAAGTAAAACTCAAGGAGTTTGACATGAATAAAGGTGAATTAGTTGATGCCGTAGCTGAAAAGGCTAGCGTAACCAAAAAACAAGCTGATGCAGTCTTAACTGCTGCTTTGGAAACGATCATTGAAGCTGTTTCTTCTGGCGATAAAGTGACGTTGGTGGGATTTGGTTCTTTTGAATCACGCGAACGCAAAGCTCGTGAAGGACGCAACCCCAAAACCAACGAAAAGATGGAAATTCCTGCAACTAAGGTTCCCGCCTTTTCTGCTGGAAAGCTGTTTAGAGAAAAAGTCGCACCCCCAAAATCTTAATCAGTGGTGTTTTTCTCGGGAACTCTTTTTTGATGCGGCAAACGGCACACGGGGGAAATTTAGCTTGGGCAGCAGCACTGGCTGGCTGTTCCCCTGGTGCTATTGTTGATTTTTCTGCGAGTATCAACC
>JANZYY010000408.1 GCA_026419705.1 Fischerella sp. | reverse complement strand
TTCTATGGGAGCATCTGGACTAGCAATCACTGTTGTGCCGACTTTCATCCCGTTGGGTTGGAGGATGTAACGCTTCTCGCCATCTTGATATTCCAAAAGGGCAATCCGGGCGTTGCGGTTGGGATCGTATTCAATCGCTGTGACTGTAGCGGGAATATCACGCTTATTCCGTTTGAAGTCGATGATCCGATAAAGCCGCTTGTGTCCGCCACCCCGAAAACGGCTGGTGATCCGCCCTTGATTGTTTCGACCTTTGGCGCGATGTATAGATTTGGTTAAGGACTTTTCAGGCTCGGTTTTGGTAATTTCCGAGAAGTCGGAAATTGTCACCTGGCGAGTGCTGGGGGTGTAAGGGCGATAAGAACGAGTACCCATAATTTCAAGTTTTTAACTGTTAGTTGTTGGTGGTTAGTGATTAGTGGTTAGTCTAATAACGACTAACTACTAACCACTAAATAATTACACTTCTGGGAATAGAACTTGTCTAATCTTCTCTACATCCCCCCTAGCGACTGTGACAACAGCTCGCTTGTATCGGGGCTTGTAACCAACAAATCTGCCAACGCGCCGCTTTTTGCGTGGTGGATTGGTGGTATTTACTTGTAAGACCTTGATATCGAACAAATTTTCTATTGCCGCCTTAATTTCTGGCTTGGTCGCTTTTGGAGACACTTCAAAGGTATATTTATTCTGCTCCATCAGCATGGTCGCCTTTTCAGTAACAATTGGGCGACGCACTAAGTCAGGAAGTTTGCGGGGGTCAAAGTTAGTCACTGTAGACCTCCTGAATTTTTTCTAGAGCTGATGCTGTCACAACTATCTTGTCAGCGTGCAGCAAATCATAAACGTTTAAATGGTCTGCGGCAATTAGCTTTAAATTTTCAATGTTGCGGGCTGACAAATAGACGTTGTCGCTTTTTTCAGACAAGATTAACAGTATTTTTTGATCTGGTTCGACACCCCAGCGAGCGATCGCCGACACCAATTCTTTGGTCTTGGGACGTGATAGCTGTTCGCTAAATTCTTCTACTACAATCAAATCGTTAACGCGGCTAGCAAATGCTGTCCGCAATGCCAAACGCCGCTCTTTGCGGTTCATCTTCAGATGATATTGTTTGGGTTTTGGTCCAAAGATCACACCACCACCACGCCACAATGGTGAACGAATCGACCCAGCCCGCGCCCGACCTGTACCTTTTTGCCGCCAAGGTTTGCGACCGCCTCCTCTAACTTCGGAGCGGGTTTTTGTACTGGCTGTTCCTTGGCGAGCATTGGTCATTTGTCTCACCAAGGCTCGATGCACAACATGAACCGCTGTTTTTTCCTTGGCAACCCGCAAGTCAAAACTTTTTTGCCCGACTTGCTCTCCCTGCCAATTTTTGACTACACATTCAAACATCTCTCGGTGTCCTCATTTACGTTGTTCGTTGTTTGTTGTTTGTTGTCTGGTAAAGACATCCAACAATCAACCACCAACAACTAACCAATGTGACTCATCACTAACCAACTACTTTGGCAGGCACAATATTCACCAAGGCTCCTGCTTTCCCAGGAACAGCGCCCTTGATGAGCAACAAGTTGCGTTCTGCGTCTACACGCACTACAGTCAGTTTACGAACTGTTGTGCGGCTACCTCCCAAACGACCCGGTGCTCGCTTACCTGGATAGACACGACCGGGAGTGGTACCAGCACCAATGGAACCTGGCGCTCTGTGGTTTTTGGAACCGTGCGACATAGGTCCGCGACCGAAGTGGTGGCGTTTCTGGTTACCGGCAAAACCGCGACCAATACTTGTACCTATGACATCTACAGTTTGACCTGCACTAAAAATATCCACCTTAATCTCTTGACCTAGGGAATAATCGCTAGAATTATCAACGCGATATTCCTTTAAGTGACGCAATGCTGGGGCAGATGATTTAGCTAGGTGGCCTAACAGTGGTTTGTTCAGCGCCTTTGGCTTGACTTCGCCATAGCCCACTTGGATGGCGGAGTAACCGTCGGTCTGCTTTGTTTTAATTTGGGTAACGGTGCATGGCCCTGCTTGAATGACCGTGATTGGGATGGCCACTCCCGCATCGTCAAAGATTTGGGTCATGCCCAGCTTGGTGCCGAGAATACCTACAGACACAGTTACTGGCTCTCCTTTCTATTTTTTTCTTGGGAAATTAGGATTCTCCCAGACACTGGTGCTGATACTTTTGAAAGTATCTTGCCGCTAAAATAGCGGCACCTCTGAAGTCAGGAACAACCTAGGTAAGAGCAGCTCCAACTTCCCCGGATTTTCACCAAGTGCCTGTAATTTTTGGTGAATCCACTTTAAATTTCACTCACTTGCGAGCAAAACAGGCGGAATATCCTTCCCCTTGGGAAGAAATGACTTTTGTATTCAAAGGCTTTGGAGTTTTGTACTTTGTGCAGCAATGCTTTTATCTAAGCTATTGCTTTGGCACTTTCCTGTTTGTAGTAGGACTTAGGCTGTAATAAAATGCCCAGTATCCCTTAACTGAGAGCTACACAATGCTACAATCCAACATTACCGCTCAGTTTCTACCCCTCCAACGACCTTAAACTATAGTTGTTTAAGGTATGCCTGTTGTTTCAGCACTACAAGAGTGAGCTTGCTTTTCTAGTCAGGGTTGGCTTGGTTTTTGAGCTTTACCCTGTCAAGTTGACCTAAAGGCTTTTATAGTTTACCAATCTCTTGTCCATTCTAGCTAGCTAATCCGCTTTGGAATTTGCTATTAGCTTTGGATGCTTAAACAACTATGAATGAAGATAAGAGGGCATTATAATTGGTCACAATCCAACAGTATAGATCGGAATATTTATTTTTGTCTACAAATTGATGAGGAGATGGGGAGATGGGGGAATAGTAAACTACTAACTACTAACCACTAACCACCAACAAATGACCAATAACTAATGACTCTTGACTAATGAGTTGATGAAGTTAATCTTGCCCATAAGTTAATCGTGTACTTAATGTAAAGGTAAAAGGTAAATAATAGAGACATCTAAGTGGGATAGGACAAAAATCTATGGCACTAATTACCACTGGTAACACTTTAATTCGCGATCTGGAAAAACATGGCGCTCTTGGTGTGTACGTACCTCTAGAAGGAGGTTTTGAAGGTCGCTACAGACGCCGATTGAGAGCAGCTGGCTATATTACCCTCCATATCACTGCTAGGGGACTGGGGGATTTGGCAGCCTATCTCACAGGAGTTCATGGAGTTAGACCTCCCCATCTTGGTAAAAAAAGCACAAGTAGTGGGGCAGCAGTAGGTTACGTCTACTATGTACCACCAATTGTTACCTATCAGCTAGAGCATTTACCACCTCAGTCAAAAGGATTGGTGCTGTGGATTATTGAAGGGCATATTCTTTCCGATCAGGAAATTGAGTATTTAGCGAATTTGCCCAAATTGGAACCAAGGGTCAAAGTTGTGATTGAAAGGGGTGGCGATCGCGCTTTCCGTTGGATACCTCTAGAAAAAACTCTGTTAGCTAGCTAGTTCCTTATCATTAGTCCTTAGTCATTTGTTAGTAACTAGTGACCAAGGACTAGTGACTAATCACTAATTTCCATCAGCATTTCCACAGTGCTGGTCCGAAATCCACACGATGCAAACAAACGCCGCGCCGCCTCATTTATCACTGCTGTATCCAGGCGAATTTGCCGAACTTTCATTTGTTGAAAGCGTTCAATGGCTTGCATTACCATTTGTCGTGCAATTCCATGTTGGCGATATTCTGGCTCAACCCAAAGATCGTGAATAACAGCGTATTCCTGCAAACGATAGATTGGTACTTCTTTCTCCACCGTCCCAGCTAAGAACCCGACCAGTTGTCCTTGATCCTCGGCGACAAGAAATACACTGCGGCGATCGGTAGCCAGACGCTGCAACCACTTTTCATAACGTTTTTCTGGATCGGGAAGAATACCAAATCTAGCCGCATCCCAAGATTCGTGTAATGCACAAATCTTGGCAACCATTGGTAAAACAGCAGTTACATCAGCTGGTGTGGCGGGACGGATTTGCATTGAATTTGTCCTTTGTCTGTTGTAACTAGTCAAATGACAAATGAATGTATGGTGTAGCTAAACAAGTTCAGACAATTCACATTAGACGTAAATCAGAATTGATAGTGAATTTATGCCGCGATCGCATTGTCGCTGACGTCATCAAGCCCAATTAAGGTTTCGTAATTAATTGTACCTGCAAGATTTTCTAACAAAAGTCGCAATCGTTTGTTTGTGTGTGCATGAGCTGGAGTTGTGGTCACGACTGTTAGTCAAGGTATTAGTGCTGGTGGTCTTGCGACACTCTTGTTGAGTAGTTGATGTAAAACATCATAAATTTGACGGCAAAAAAATTTTGTACAGTCTATTTCATGTACAAGAACCCTTTGCTCTTAGTGCCTTAGTGTCTTGGTAGTTATTTAAACGCCAAAGCACTCAGGTACTAATTATCACCATAGACAAACATACAATCAAAAATAATAAAATATTTATTCTTTATTCTCAAAAATTAGAGTATAAGTTAAATCAAATTCTCGATAAATCGTGACGCGACAAGACTCTGCGGGATGTTGCAAAAATTCGGAATCTAAACCACCTGTAATTTGTGTTATTGGTCGCTTCAAAGGTTTTTCAAGTTGATGCCATTCACGGTTACTCCATTCAAAAATAGCAGCATCTACTGTATTTTGTAATTCAGATGCAAGTAGCAAAAGTTCAAATTTATCCTTAGCAGTTCCAGTCATAGACAATTTGAGAGTAATCGACTGGGTAATGAGCGGTCTTGGTTCGTTAGCTGCGAGAGTATTACAATCGCTAAATAGCAAGTCATAAGGCTGGAATTCTAAGTTTTTGTGGCGTTCCTGAAAGGATTTTTTGGTTCTTTGCAAACGTTCATCTAGGTGTGGTAGTAGTCCGAGTTTGGCATCTGTCAATAGTTGGCGGATATTAGAAATTTGGGTCATATCTGTGGTTTTTGGAGGTGGTTAGTAGTTAGTAGTTAGTAGTTAGTAACCTCTATGAACTGCGTACACCAGGGTGAATAAAAATATGACTCTTCTTACACCCCTATACTCTTACTCCCCTACAC
>JANZYY010000407.1 GCA_026419705.1 Fischerella sp. | reverse complement strand
AGATGTGTATAAGAGACAGACCTCAAGGGGGTCATGGGGAGCGGTAGTTTGAGTTCCTAGCCCAACAGCTATTTGCTGAACCAAGTTAGTACTTTGCTCTAGCTGTACCAATAGATCATCTAGTGTGATTTCTGTAACTGGCGGGAAATTTTTCCAAGGCTGATCTAATGTTGTTGCTGCCAAACTTTCTCTTACCCAAGCATATTCTTCCTCTTGCCAAGGAGCAATAAAGTTTGTAGAAGTAGCGACTGTCTTTTCCTTTATTGCTTTCCTTGTAGGTGTGATGGCAAAAGTATTTTCCTCGATCTTCTCTGAAGAACTGATATTAAGTGTTTTATTTACTACAATTTCTTCTTCTGTTTCCGATAACAGTTCACCCAAATTACGTATCAAATCTATCCCAGGAGTATGAGGCAGAGACGATGCAGTCATTGTCTCATCCTGGTTTAGATGCAAATTTTGCTGTGATTCTGTTTGTGGAGGAGGAACAGGAATCGATACAGGCGCTGGAGTTTCAAAGTCTTCTACGCTAGTGTGCCAATATTCTTCGCCTAAATTCCGTGTCAACAGCTGTGTGCCAATATCGTAAGCGAGCTCTCCAATTGTGCCGATTCCCAACTCACCTAGTTGCACCATCCTCTCTGCGAGGTGATTATTTGGTGCGGGTGAAGTCAGCAATCGTTCGCCAAAGTCCAAAAGCCATTCAATCCAACGCTCAATACTAATACGATGTTCCATCCTTTGTAAATACTTGATTGCCCAGTGTTTTCCTCGCGCCTGATATACACCTTCTAGCAGCTGGGTAAACAAAAATTCCAGATCTGCATTCGTTAACTCAGGTGGCTGCTGTACCATTCGATCGTTTGCTACAGCCTCCCGAGAAGCAGTCTGCTTCCTGTCAAAGGAGAATTTCCAAAACCTTTTCAGCCACTGTAAAAGCCACTTGAGCATTTGGGGAACTCTTGGATGTTTTTCATATAGATTTTAGCGATCGATGTCTCAAAAAAACCATCACTTACGTAAAAGCTCGCTATAATTTTTACAGAGAAAATTAGTATTCTTTACAATCAGGCTTTGCGTAAATAATATGGAACTACTGGTCTAAAATTTATAACTATTATCTCAGTAACGGTCAAGTGTTTGAACAAAGGCAGAAGTACTCTGGCTCATCCATGAAAATCAGCATTGAGCATGAGTCATTAGTGATGAAATAATTTGTAAAACATTTGATGGCGATCGCCTGCACAGACAAACTGTGCGATCGCTTTTTGCTTTAGTTCAAAATTTGGCGTTGCAAAGACAGCGGCATGATTTTATTTTCTCTTTTTATTGAAAAATTCCCTTCTTGGCTTTCTTGGCGTCTACCGTACAGTCAACCACTTGAGGGCGTCTAAGTAGAACGGCGCAAAAAACCGTAGACGCGGAGCAGCTTCTCGAAGAGTAGTATGTAATGAAAAGTAAAGTTGCCCAAAAAGCTCTTGCCTTCTGCCTTCTGCCTTCTGACTTCTGCCTTGTCATAACGACAATTTTCAACGAAGTCACTACCTTCTTTGGCAAAGCCATATCCATGAATTATCAAAACTTCTGCGGTGCAAAGACCATTAATAATTCTGAAAATATTCAACTGCGCCCGCCAGGAGCGCAGCGCCTTACCCTTGCTCTGTGGTTGATTGATTAGCAGCGTGAAATTGGTCGATCAATGCTTGGATAATCAATTGCGGATCGTCTGTCTCAATTCCGAGTTGCTGAGCAACTAGCTGGCGTAAATTCTCATCTTGCTGCATGAGCACAAATAACTCATCGAGAGTAACAGTCTGATATTCTCCTTCCCTAAGATTTTGCACGCCTTCTGCATCTTGAGAATTTTGGTTAGACAGAAAAGCTTCTACACTGCTTTGTTCTGAAGCATCTGCTGCTTGAGCATCTGGACCTGCATAATCCCATATTGGTTCTCCCTGGTTGCGCCTCAATAGCTGCATGCCAATATCATAGGCTACGTCTCCTACTTCCCCAATTTCTAGCTCACCCAGCTGCACCATTCGAGCAGCTAACTCGTTGTTGGGTGTAGGTGATGCTAACAACCTTTGACCAAAGCGCTGTAACCACTCCACCCAGCGTTCTTTAGGAACGCGATCCTCGATATTGCGTAGCCACTTCAATGCCCATTGTTGTCCTCGTGCTTGATATACACCTTCTAACAGTTCAGTAAAAAGAAATTCTAGATCGGTATCATTTAGGGGTGGAGGCGGTGGTTTTTGAAGATCGCCTCCAACTGCTGGAGCCTGTTTTGTGCCAAACAAGCGTTGAAAAAAACTTTTTAGCCATTGAATAAGCCGTTTGAGCATCTCCCTCCGGCACCCTTGAGCTTTTGTTTACCCTAAGATTGTAGCGATGTCTACGACAAGCTGCTACGCGCACATACACAACACTGTGAGACCCTGTTTAATTAAAGAAAATCTATTAAAATCAACAGATGCCAAATGTATTATCCCTATAAACAGAAAAAATCTACAAGCAATGCTCCTAAGTGTTACATCCTCAATACGTTTCGGTTAACTCACAGCAGTCGCTACAATGGGGTAACCCCCGCAAAGCGCCGTCTACCCTTAACCTTTCTGGGGGGATCGAGTCTTATCTCACAAAATCTCACACAAATGTGGTACACTAGTACTATTATGGTGCTGAAATATTATATTTATTACTAAACAAAACAGCAGCATATGCTCATGCGCAAGCTTGCGGAGTTTGTGAGCAACAGCAGTAACTTAAAATGGTTTAGTCCTGAACTCGATTGGGTGCTACTCCCAAATCTAAAAAGGCATTGAAATCCATGTCTTACGAACCGCTGCACCATAAGTACCGCCCAAGGAGTTTTGCCCAACTGGTGGGACAAGAGGCGATCGCCGCTACTCTCACTAATGCTATCCGCACCGCCAAAATCGCACCAGCTTATTTGTTCACAGGTCCTAGAGGTACGGGGAAAACCTCTAGCGCCCGAATACTAGCTAAATCGCTCAACTGTCTAAAAAGTGACAAACCCACCCCTGAACCCTGTGGGGTGTGCGATGTTTGTCAGGGAATTATGAAGGGTTACTCTTTAGACGTGATTGAAATCGACGCTGCGAGTAATACGGGTGTGGATAATATCAGGGAGATAATTGAAAGGGCGCAATTCGCGCCTGTTCAATGTCGCTACAAAGTTTATGTGGTCGATGAGTGCCACATGCTCAGTACTGCAGCGTTCAATGCGCTACTGAAAACCCTAGAAGAACCACCTAAACAGGTTGTTTTTGTCTTAGCAACAACCGATCCGCAGCGGGTGCTACCAACAATTATTTCCCGCTGTCAGCGATTCGACTTCCGCAGGATACCTTTAGAAGCGATGGTCCAGCATTTGAGCGAGATCGCCTCTAAAGAAAATATTAATATCACACCTGAAGCTGTTACTCTGGTAGCTCAAATTGCTCAGGGAGGATTGCGGGATGCGGAAAGTTTGCTGGATCAATTGAGTTTATTATCTGGGGAAATTACACCAGACCAAGTTTGGGATTTAGTGGGTTCGGTGAGCGAACGGGACTTGTTAACACTATTGAGTGCGATCGCGACCAACAATCCAGAAGCAGTTCTTGACTGCACCCGCAAAATCCTAAATCGGGGAAGGGAACCTCTAATTATTCTCCAGAATCTTGCTGCTTTTTACCGCGATCTACTCATTGCCAAAACTGCACCTAGCCGTCAAGATTTAGTCAGTTGTACTCTCCCAACCTGGACAGCACTGATTGATTTGGCGCAACAGTTGGATATCAGTGCAATTCTATTAGGACAACAACACCTGCGAACAACAGAGGCGCAGCTGAAGAACACCACCCAGCCGCGTTTATGGTTAGAAGTTACATTGCTGGGATTGTTACCCTCAGCAATTCTTAGCAGTCAACCATCTGCAACGAACCACTCAACACCTGCGGTTTTACCAACCCCTCGTATTCCATCTTCCCCAGTTTCCAATGGCACGGGAACACAGGGAAAATCAAACGTAGGAACGCAAGGACAAACAGACGCCCAGACGCGGGCACGCGAGGACGCAGTTCTCAATGACACGAAGACACGGAGACACGGGGACGCGGAGAAACTTTCTTTTTCCGCCTCTCCCCAGTCCCCAGTCCCCAGTCCTCCGCCTCCTGAGCAAGAGGAAATAGAATCTTCCACCCAAGAGTCACTAGAAGTAACTTGGCAACGGGTTGTTGAATCTTTGCCAATACCTGCAAAGGCTCTGTTGAACCAACACGGACGTTTATTAAGTATCAACAATGGTGTTGCTGTTGTGGGTATTCCACCAAAGTTGATCAAACTTGCTCAAGGCAAATTAGCGGATGTAGAAGCTGCTTTTGTAAAGGTTTGCCAACAAAAATATAAAGTGAGCTTGGTTTCCAATCAGCCAAAGGCTGTTCCTGCGAATGAAGAAGGTAAAGAAGTTGCTAAAAACGTCACTCCTGGTGTCGATCGACCGCCTGCACTTACCTACAGTAAGCAACAAGCACCTACTCCAGAAAATCATAAACCAGTTAAAGCCGCAACTGTAAAAACCGAGCCAGTAACAGTAACAAACATTATTGACGATCGAACATTACCTCCACCACAACCAAACGTACCTCCAGCTAACAGGGAAAGTGATGCGGGAGCGATCGCGGCTCAACGCCTGGCACAATTTTTCGACGGAGAAGTGATTAACTTTGCCGATGATGCGGCAGAATACGGCAACTCTACCACTTCATCAGAGTGGGAAAATGAAGTAGAAGTGGATGATTAGGAATTGTTGGTAGTTAGTGGTTGTACCAGACGTGCCATGGCACATCTGTACATTGGTTAGTGGTTAGTAGTTAGTGGTTAATAATTGTTATTTTTCTTTCCCATGACCTACTAACTACTATCCCCTATCCACGAACTAATTTTCAGTTCCTGTATGTACGGTTTTCACCCATTTCAACCGTTTGGGACGTACTGACATCCGGGCGGCGGTGCTGCTGATTACTACTAACCAGTGGAGCATATACACGG
>JANZYY010000406.1 GCA_026419705.1 Fischerella sp. | reverse complement strand
ACCTGTAACTAGAAATTGGATTTTGCCCTCTTCTAAATTCTCTGAAACTCCTTGGTGATGGTAGGCTTTAATATCTGGAGCTTCTTGTTTTAAATAACTGGCGATCGCCTCTTGTCCAACAATCCCAGATTCAAACGGCGGATACATTACGCCGTCGTCTGCAAATAAGCTAGCAGTATCATCAAATTCTCCCGCATTTAAGGTTTGAAAGTAACGCAAAATTGTTGGTTCTGCAATTCCCTCTATTGTAAATTGCTCTGGAACTATGGTAGATTGCAGTGGTTGTGATGAAAGCATAAACTCAACTCCAGATTATTTTCCATACAATTTACACACAACAGCAAATGAAAACTTGTTGCTGGAGATGTATTTTTTGGATGGCGGTTAGTTGTTGATTGTTAGCGGGAAAATACCAAACAACTAACAACTAATAACTGCCAACAGTTATATAAAAATTGCCCTCTATTTTCTCCTCACCACTAGAGGAGACATAAAGAGCAATTGTCTTGAAAGTGAGGATTGGGAACTCAAGAGCAAACCCACGATCAATAGGCTTGGGCTTATACTCTTTGTGTCTGAGTGTATGAGTGGTTAGATATTTGCTTTTTCACCACCAAGACACGAAGACACCAAGACAAGTTCGTGGGGGTCTAATACCGTTTCTCCAAAAAATGACTACAAATGTTCTTGGTTGGTAGTGAGTACTTAAGTACTCACTACAAACTATGTGCAGTTCTATTTTTGAGAATTGGTATAACTTGTAAATAAGGGAGATGAGGAAAAATATTGCGAACTTATTTAGTACAGGATGTCAGAATATATTAACTAGTGGTAGAGGAGTAAAAAGCTTGGGTTATAAGCATTTTCTCCTCTAACATAACTGCTTTCATGTATTAGTCAGCGAGAGGATCGACACCCATCTCGGTTACAACCTTGCGAAGAACGGTGATTTGTTGACCAAAGTCAAGTTGTTTTAGCGCTTCTAATACCTGCTTGCCATCACGAGAGAGTTGATAATTAGATGGCATGGGAATAACGAAGCCTTTGACCATTAATTCAGATAGTTCGTACCAGAAAGCCAGCTTTGTATTCGGGCTGAGGATACCATAGGAACGGGAGAACTGGGTATTTTTCTTAGCAGCCAGGTCGCGCATTACCTGTAGCTGCTCTGGATGAGACATCTGCTTAATTTGATTCAGCAGACCTTCAGCTAACTGTAAACGAGCAGCACCGGTAGCGGCTGGCGTAATAGAACGTCCCATTTCGGTGTAAGCATACCAGAGCACTGCCAGCTGGTCATCTACACTTAGGCTTGTAAATACAGCAACAGTAGATGCAACGGCGTCACCAGGCTGGTTGCTGTAATTGAAAGCTCCAGAAAAACGAGTTTGTGCTGAATCAGTAGTGAATGTCATGATAGCACCACAGTTCGGTTAGTAAGTACGCTGGGAATTCCTAAGAGCGTTTTTTGCTCTTGATTTATATTTTGCATTGTTTATTTACAAAATGCAAATAAATTTCACAAATAGTAACGTTAAGAAGGAGCAAATATATGCATGGACTCAGAACCTCATGTATTGATTAGATAATGTATAATCTAGGAGCGACCGATCCGGCAAATTTTCGATAAAGTCAATGAATAAATTTCCCGGAACAAACAGCAGTGAAGTGAAGCAAAAAGCCTTAGAGTTAGGATTTCACAAGGTAGGAATAGCTGCTGTGGATGGGATAGATCGTGATATAGAGGTGCAGCGGTTGCAAGCATGGATCGCGCTGGGCTATCACGCCGATATGGAATGGATGGCTTCCCCAAAACGTCAGGATATTCGGTTGGTAATGCCAGAAGTGCGATCGCTAATATGCGTTGCTCTCAACTACTACACACCACATCAACGTCCTGAAGGTAAGGAATACGCCAAGATATCTCGATATGCTTGGGGACGGGACTATCACAAAGTCATGCACAAAAAATTAAAAGCACTTTGTTCCTGGTTAAAAGAACAAGGCGAAGATATACTAGCCCGTTATTATGCAGATACAGGACCTGTGCAGGATAAACTCTGGGCGCAACGAGCCGGGATCGGTTGGATTGCCAAAAATGGTAACGTGATTGTGCGGGAATATGGTTCGTGGGTGTTTTTGGGAGAAGTGTTGACCAATCTAGAATTGACCCCGGATACTCCCCATACCCAACACTGCGGTACTTGTACTCGCTGTATACAAGCTTGTCCTACAAACGCCATCACAAGTCCATTTGTAGTAGATGCAAATCGCTGTATAGCCTATCACACAATTGAAAATCGGCATGAAAAATTACCAGAGACAGTTACACCCCACTTACAAGGATGGGTTGCTGGTTGCGACATTTGCCAAGATGTTTGTCCTTGGAATCAGCGTTTTGCACAAGCGACTGACGTAGCAGAATTTCAGCCTTATTCTGGGAATATTGCCCCCAAACTGATAGAATTAGCCCAAATCTCCGATTCAGAATGGGACAAACGATTTCCGGCATCGGCGTTGCGGCGAATTAAGCCAGAAATGTTACGACGGAATGCCCGTGCTAATCTAGACGCATTCCAGCAGGCACAAGAATGACCCAGAAAGTAATTATTTTTGATTTTGATGGCACAATCGCTGATACAGTAGACGCTCTTGTAAGTATTGCCAACCGTTTAGCCAAAGAATTTGGTTACGTACAAATCACTCCAGAAGAACTGGCTTTGTTACGAAATTTAACTTCTAGAGAAATTATTAATTATTCCGGTATTTCACTGTTTAAGATACCTTTTCTAGTTAAAAAAGTCAAAGGAGAATTAAAAAACAAAATCCCAGATTTAAAACCAATCCCAGGGATGAAAGAAGCCTTACTCTTACTTAAAAATGAAGGTCATCGCTTGGGAATTATTACGTCTAACTCCAAAGATAATGTGACAGAATTTTTAAAAATCAATTGCTTAGATAATCTTTTTGAATTTATCTATTCAGGAGTAACAATTTTTGGCAAAACTACTATTATTAATAATTTATTAAGACAGAAACAAATCGCAACTGAACAAGCAATCTATGTTGGCGATGAAACCAGAGACATCGAAGCGTCAAAAAAAGCAAATATTAAAGTAATTGCTGTGACTTGGGGATTTAATTCACCAGAAGTATTAGCAAAGCAAAATCCTAATTTTCTAATTCACCACCCCAGCGAACTGGTGGAAGTTATAAAAGTCATAAATAGTCATTAATAATCCACAGTCAATAGTTCAAAGCCAATAGTATTTTAGCTATTGATTATTGACTATTGACTGATGGCTATTATTTCTGATGTTGACCCTTTTCCAAAGCTTGTTTGAATAGCTCGTCACTAACATTAGTTACAGCTTCCTGGCTTGTGCCAAGCTCATTCGCCATTTCCTTGTAGTCATCGCGATCGCCTGTTGGTTGTGCTTCAGTTTTCATTTCTGTTGCTTTCGGAATTTGATACTGAGGTGCGGTTGCTTCTTCAGCTGCTTTTGCACCTTTACCTGTGCGATTGACTTCACTCACGCTGAATTGCTGTGCTGCTTGGTAATCTGCTTCCATATCGACGCTTGGTGCTTTTTCTTCACCACTAATAATATTTTCAGCAGCTAATTTCGCATCCTCGGTAGGAGCTTCAGAAACATTAGGTTTAATTTCTTCTGGCATAATGAACCCCCTAGGAATTTTTATATCACTGCCGTGATTCTATCAGAGTGAACTTACACAACCTTCATATCTCCAGATAGATTGTTCAGCTCTATTAAAAGATATATAAAAGCTTCAAAATTCAATTTTTGAAACTCATGCTGTAGGAGGGCGATTCAGGTTGTTTAACTTTGTTAAGCCTTAGTTTGTACTGTGAAATAAGCTGGGAGATAAATTTATGACTACCAATTACAATCAATCTGCACCTCAAGCCCTCAGCCAAGATACTCAAAAATTAGTAGAGGCTTTTAACAAGTTAGATACTGATGCCAAACTTGCTTGGTTATATTTTGTTTATGAAAAAATGGGAGACTCTATCACTCCTGCTGCTCCCACAGCAGCAGAACCAGAACTAGCACCAAGATTGCTAAGAGACTACTACGAATTATCCGATGAACAGCAGTTACAAATTATGCGGGAAATAGTCAACTGTGAAGATACAGAATATTCCCGTGCCTATGGTTCGATCAAAGAAAATAACCAGCTATTCGTTTGGTATGCTTGGGCAGAAGCTATGGGAAATCAAGTTGTTGATATGCCAGGCAATTATAAACCATCCGACGCTATTAATAATCTACTTTCACAAATAGAAAAACAAGATTTTGAAGAGCAAATATCTGTATTGCGGACAATTACAGGTCAAATGGGTTACAGCAATGTGAAGCCGATAGAAACACAAGCAGAAACAGGCAAAACATCTAGTCTTTAAATATTAGTTAGTAGATAGTAGTTAGTAGATAATTATCGACCACTAACTACTAACCACTAACCACTAACCAAAAGTCAGGACACTGCCATATGACTCAAGTCAGCTGGCGTCATGTGCGAGTGTACCACTTCACCATCGCGGAACCAGACAATACGTTGTGTTTGACGGGCAACATCGGGTTCATGAGTTACCATCACCACTGTAATACCAGTAGCATTGAGTTCACCGAAGATAGCTAATACTTCTTGGGTGGTACGTGAATCAAGTGCGCCAGTCGGTTCGTCAGCTAGCAGTAACACCGGGTGGTTAACAATAGCACGGGCGATCGCTACCCGTTGTTGCTGTCCCCCTGACAGTTGATTAGGTTTGTTATTGAGCCGTTTTTCCAAGCCTACTCGTTTCAGTGCTTCAGCGGCGCGATCGCGTCTTTCACTAGAGTTCACACCAGCATACACCATTGGCAACATCACATTTTCCAGTGCTGATAGCTGGGGCAAAAGGTGGAATTGCTGGAAGACAAACCCAATTTTTTTGTTGCGAATGTGTGCCAGTTCGAGATCATCCATCTGTGCCACATCGAGGTTATCTAAATAATAATGCCCTGATGTGGGGCGATCCAGACAACCAATAATATTCATAGCTGTGGATTTACCAGAACCAGACGCTCCCATGATTGCACAATATTCACCCTGTCTCTTATACACATCT
>JANZYY010000405.1 GCA_026419705.1 Fischerella sp. | reverse complement strand
TACCTATACCAATCCTCCCCGTTCCCAAACTAAAACTTCTTCCCAATCCAGCGCGGTCGATGATTGGGAAACAGACAGCCTCAATGATGACTGGGACTTTGAGGAAAAGTCATATCGAGAGTCTACATCTTCTCCTCAAGATACGCAAGTGAGAGACTCAAGCACCTATGAACGGCAGCAAGAACCCAAAACTGCCTTCCAGTCGGGTTCATCTTACTCCTACAGCTACCGCGAACCTAAAAATTCTGGGGTCGGCAAAACGGAATCAATTTACGATGCTGACTATCGGGTGATTATCCCCCCCTACAAACCGCCGACTGATAATCAAACTGAAGAAGATAATCAAACCGATGAGGATGATTGGGGGTTTCTGGAGGATTTTGAGGATGAGGATAAGGAGAAGCGTTCCCGTAAGTAAGTACAGACATAGCAGGTTTCGGTCTCTATTTTATGCCACAACGCTCGCGAGACTCCTGCTTGACCTTACCTGTCATAGCAGCTTCCTGTAAAGTCATGAACGCGTTCAAATCTTCCGAGTCGTAATGGGTTGTCAGTAATTGTCGTAGCTGATTTTCAGCTTCCACCGTTAAATAGCCAGTAGATAAAGCCTTGTGCACAACATCCCGAATCCGAATCATGATTGTTGAAACCTCAAACGACCACACTTAATTTATTTATTCGGCTTACTTAAATCAGATATGCAGTATTTCTTGTTTCTGAAACGTCAAACTGACAGAGCTTTTTTCAATCAGATGAAAAGAGTCATAATTGACACATTTAATTAAATCAATACGGATTTATCAATCATAAAATTCACTTTATTAATAGGAATAGAAGCAGATTCAAAGGAAATAATGACTAAGTTAACAATGTGCTGATAGAAACACAGTGTTGTACAATCCCCCCGATCAAGTGTGAATACTGCAATTTTTATTGACGTATATCGTTTCGATAAAGTTTCAATCAAGTTGAATCAAATTTTATTAAATTTCTGTTAAGCCTAACGACATCGAGGTCAGGATAAGGAATTCACCTAACGAATTCGAGCAATTTTGTTATAAATTTAACTTCAATTTCTAATTAATTAAAAGACAAGTGTCTCACTTTTATCAAGTTCCAGTATTGATGGAGTATATCATTGAAAGATTGATTGAGGAAAATTTTCAACTTAGTCAACAGCAAGCAAACTCATCACCAATAGCTCATACATATTTGGAAACCCAACTGAAAAATGAGATCAAATATTGGGTTAAAATTAGCGATCGTAAATCAATGCGGTTGATTAGTACAATTCAATCTTTGCAGATACCCCTAAATCCCCCTTAATAAAGTACCAGACACCTACACCGCAGGCGTTCCCGTTGGGTAATTTCGCATCTAGTACAGTTCCCCCCTTTGGGAAAGGAACCCTATTGAAGAATGAATTACGCAATCCTAGCTAGTAAAACCCTCTCAATAACTGAGATCTTGTACCATACCCGGCGGGAAGGCTACCCCCTACGAGTCGGAGAGCCAGAGGCTCCCAATTCTCGTTTACGGGTTGAAGGGTGGTAACAACAGTGGTGGGCTTACTTGCAAGTGGTGCAAGATATGAGACAAGGAGCTTTTCCCTCCTACCTTTTTTCTACTATTGAAAACTGGAGCGCAGTAACTCGTGAACAACCGATTGCAAGGAATTAACTTGTACTTAATTGGTATGATGGGTAGCGGTAAAACGACGCTAGGGCGTTTGCTGGCTCCTCAGCTGGGATATGGGTTTGTAGATACCGATAATTTGCTAGAAAAAGCAGCAGGAAAAACTATTAATCAAGTTTTTGCTGAAGAAGGAGAAGCGGCGTTTCGGCAATTGGAAAGTCAGGTATTGGCGGAAGTTTGTGCTTTTACAAAGCTGGTAGTTGCAACTGGTGGGGGAATTGTTTTGCGACGAGAAAACTGGAGTTACTTACATCACGGCTTAGTAGTTTGGCTAGATGTACCAGTAGAAATACTCTACAATCGTTTAGTAGATGATACTACTCGACCACTACTGCAGGATATCGATCCCGAGGAAAAATTGCGATCGCTCCTCAAACAACGACAACCACTTTACGCCCAAGCAGATCTGCGAATCACTGTTAGCGAAGGAGAAACACCAGAACAAATAACTACGCGAGTTCTCGAAGCAATCCCCAGCGTTCTCAAACAGCCAGTTTCTCCGCCAAATGGTCAATAGTCAAGCGTCAACAGTTAAGAATCAAGAGTTAGTAGTTAGTGGTTAGTAGTTAGTAGTTAGTAGTTAGTGGTTGGTGGTTGTTGATTGGTTGCTGGTTATTTCCAATTCTCAATGTCCAATGTTCACTCTCCCCATCACCCCATCACCCCATCACCCCATCTTTCTATCTCCCCTCTCCCCACATCTGATTGAGTTCAGCCACTCCCCAATCTCCTGAATCAACCAGTAGCATTCTACTGTCGAAAGAGGACTAGAGGTGAATTTTTCTCCTTCCACTTCTATGGTTACTCCTCTTGGGGCTGAACCTTGCTTAACTTCCTCCTGGTATATTTTGTTAATTAATGCAGTTTTACCCCGCCGCCGTTTGTAGCACAAACCAAATAACTTCCACCTAACTTCAAAATTTTTGCGATCGAAGTAAAGGTCAGTGTGTCCAAAGGAAGGTAATAAAATTGCTTTCAGTACAGCAAATAGCATGACAATAGAGAAAAACAAAAATAACCAAAGCTTATAACTGTTTCCTGTTGTGAGCAAATTTATCAATTGTGGCAAATACCAGACAAAAGGAATTATTAACCCAATCACGTAGAACAATCTGAAAGCTTTACTACCGCGTCTGGGAATGTTAATCTCTAGCCGGTTGGCAGACTTTTTAATTTGAATCTGACTACCTGTAGGTTTGTGGTTAGCGATAGGCGGACTGAGAGCGTTTTTGTTCTTCAGTGCTTTGAGCGCTTCTCGTGCAGTACTCAGCCGTTCTGCTACGTTTGGTTCTGTAAGTTTACCAATCCAATTCACAAAACCCAGATCAACGCTGACCAGGTCAGCAAACTGAATACGTGCATCTCGATTGGGTAAGTCAGCGGGAGACATCCCTGTCAATAGATGTATTAAAGTTGCGCCCAACGCATACAAATCAGAAGCGGGAACTGCTCGACCCGCAAATTGTTCCATCGGTACGTAGCCATAAGTACCGACAACAGTAAAAGTAGCGCCTTCCAGCACAGCTCGATCCTGCACTGCACCAAAATCAACCAAGTAAACCCGCTCATCTTCACCCCAAATTAAGTTACTGGGTTTGATATCTCGATGCAGCACAGGCGGATCGAGTTCGTGCAGATAAACTAGAATACTGAGAACTTCAACAGCAATTTGTTGTATCTGTAACTCAGAAAAGCGTTGACCCTGATTCAGCAGTTGTTGGAGAGATACTCCGGGAATGTAACTGTGCACCAATCCAAACCAGGGAAATTTAGAACTAGATTGGCGTTCCAAAACAAAGTAATCCCGGTATTTAGGGATGCGGGGATGATTAAGTTTTTTTAGCACTTGAGCTTCACGCTCAAACAGTTTTTGTTCATCCCACTGCATTTGGGGGCTGAGAATTAGCAATTTGACGACAACTTTTTCTTGAGGCTGTGTAGCCAAATCTTGTGCCAACCAAGTTTGACGACTAGCATCTTGTCCTAATTTTTCCCGAAGTTGATAGCGATTGCCAAGTATCTCTCCTGCTTCTAGCATTCCCAAATTCCCCATAAAAGTGAGTTGTTCGTTGGTGGTTGTTGGTTGGTTGTTCCAAATAACAAACAACAAACAACAAACAACAAAAAATAACTACCAACCAATCCCCAACCAATGTCTGATTTCTGCTGCTAACCAACGACACTCCTGTTTACTCAAAGGTGGCTTCAATTTTCCAAAAGAATACTCACGCACACCGACAGCCAAAGTTACTTCAGGCACTTTGTTATTACCATAGCCACCAGTCTCACCGCTAAATACTTTGTCTATTTCTAAAACATTTCCTTGTTGTTTTCGCAAGCAAAGACCCAGTAATTTCGATTCGATTTCAAACTTGTGATGGTCAAAGTAAATATTAGTTTCTACAAAGTTAGGCAGCAGAAACCAAGCTGCCAGCAATAGGCTTGCTATCAACCAGATCCAAGCTTGGACGTTACTAAAACCAAATGCAACAATAACCAGGTACGACCAAATCAGCGATCCCACTATTGCAGCTACATTTTTAGGAGCAACTAATGTCTTTTGCCACAACACGGGGATTTGAATGTGCAAGTGACCAGAAGATTTTTGCAGGAGAATCTGGCTATCTGCTGGTTGAGGACGAATCAACCTAGACATACCAGCTTGATTTGCTTTGAGCACTTTTAGCGCTTCTTTAGCACTGCTGAAACGTCTTTCTAAATTTGGCTCTGTCAATTGTTCCAACCAGCGAACAAAGCCAGGATTGAGCTTTAACAAGTGGGCAAACTGCAAGCGAGAATTTTGTTGTGGTAAATCTGCTGGTGAAATACCTGTCAACAGATGAATTAAGGTTGCGCCCAAAGCATACAGATCGGATGCAGGAGTTGCTCTTCCACCCAATTGTTCCAGAGGTGCATAGCCATAGGTACCTACTACTGTAAAAGTAGCTCCCTCTCTGGCGGCGCGGTCTTGTACTGCGCCAAAATCCACTAAATAAATCTGAGAATCTTTCCCTAACAATATATTGCTGGGCTTGATATCTCGATGCAACACAACTGGACTCAAACTATGCAGGTATATCAAAATCTTCAAAATTTCGGCAGCTATTTTGCGTACTTCTGCTAGGGTAAACACCCTGCCCTTTGCCAGTAATTCCTTCAGTGAGGAACCGGGTATGTAGGTTTGGACTAAGGCAAATTGAATTACTTGGTCTTCAAAACAAAAAGAATTGCGATACTGAGGAATGCGTGGATGGTTGAGCTTTTTGAGTATCTGGGCTTCTCGCTCAAAAAGCGTAACATTTTCCCACTGCACTTGCTCGCTAAAAGTGAGCAGTTTGACGACGACTTGCTCGTGAGTAGACAAATCCCATGCTAACCAGGTTTGACGACCCGCAGTTTCTCCGAGTTTTTCTATAAGTTGATAGCGATCGCGTAACTGTCTCTTATACACATCT
>JANZYY010000404.1 GCA_026419705.1 Fischerella sp. | reverse complement strand
CATTTTGTCGTGACATCATAGGCAAATAAATAATCTACCGTAGCTGCCATTTCAAATGCACCTTTATAACCGTGGCGCATAACTCCTGCTATCCATTTTGGATTTACTACCCGAGAACGAAACACTCTTGCGATTTCTTCTTTTAGTCGGCGGACTCGCGGTTTAGTACCTAATGAATTATCGCCAAAATAAATTTGGGGATTTTTTCCTTGTATAAAACGTACTGCCGCTGTTAAACCACCCTGAAATTGATAGTAATCATCGGAATCGAGTATGTCGTGCTCGCGATTGTCTTGATTATGCAGCACAACTTGCATCTGCGCCAGACGTTGCTCAAAAGCTTCAGGAGCAGAGATCCCCCCTAGCCCCCCTTGGGAAAGGGGGGAACTTGTGTAGGCATAGCAACTCCAATTAATATATGCGCGTGCTAAATCCTCGTCATCTATCCAGTTTTGCGATTCGATCAAGCCTTGTAATCCAGCACCGTAAGCACCTGGTTTAGAACCAAAGATACGGTAGCGCGATCGCACTTGTGCTTCTTGTAAACTCAAACCTTGTCTTGTCCAAAAATCTGTTTCTTGTTGGACTTGCGCTGCTAAAGGATTCTGTTCTGGCGGTTCATTCAACGCCGCCACTGCTACCACTGCTTGGTCAAATAAATCTATCAAATTGGGAAAAGCATCTCGAAAAAACCCAGAGATGCGCAACGTTACATCTACACGGGGACGTCCCAAAACTGACAGCGGCAAAATTTCAAAATCCACTACCCGTCGTGCTACACCATCCCAAACAGGTTGCACACCCAGCAAAGCCAAAGCTTCGGCAATATCATCACCGCCGGTCCGCATTGTGGCTGTTCCCCACAGGGATAATCCCAGTGTTTTTGGATACTCTCCATGTTCCTGGACGTAGTATTCGAGTAGAGTCTCAGCTGCTTTTCTACCAACATCCCAAGCTGTTTCTGTAGGAATGGCACGAATATCAACAGAGTAAAAATTATTGCCAGTAGGCAAAACTTCCGGACGCCCGCGCGTAGGTGCGCCAGCAGGGCCACTGGGAACATACCTACCGTCCAGTCCACGCAGCAAGTGAGTGATTTCTTGGTGAGTTTTTTGCAAACAAGGAAGGAGGTGGGACTGTATCCAGTGGAGGAGGGGGAGAGGGAAGGGAAAAGGTGATGGGGTGAGGGGGAGGGTGATGAGATGTTCTACGAGTTTGGCGGCGTGTATTTCTAATACTTCAACTGCATCGCCGATAGTATAACAGGTACGCTGAAATTTCTCCAGTAGAATTTTATAGCTAGTGGCTGATAGCTGAGTGCTGAAATCTGCTGTGAGGGGATCAAAATCTAAACCTAGATCTTGAGCTATAGCACGGGTAATTCCGATATGATAGCGATTGGGATGACGGGCGATCGCTACAATTAAATCTCGTAGTTGCCTTCCGGTTGGACATTGCCCAAAAATGTGCAACCCATCGCGGATTTGAGCTTCTTTCAACTCACAAAGATAACCATCTATTTTAGGAATTGGTAATTGGTCATTGTTAATTGAGTTTCCGATCTCCAAATCACAATGAAGATTTTCTTTAACAACCAATTCTCGGATGCGATCGCAAATCACGGGTAAACGTTGTGGATCCAAACTTTCCGCTTCATAATACTCATCAATTAAATTTTCCAACTGTTGCAAAACACCGTATAGTTCTGCACGAGTCAAAGGCGGCGTCAGGTGATCCACAATCACCGCTTGGGCGCGACGTTTAGCTTGCGAACCTTCACCAGGATCGTTAACAATAAACGGATACAAATGTGGCAACGCCCCCAAAGCCACTTCTGGATAACAACTACTCGATAAAGCCACACTTTTACCCGGTAGCCATTCCAGATTTCCGTGTTTGCCTACATGAATAACAGCATCCGCGCCAAAACATTTCCTCACCCAATAATAAAAAGCTAAATAAGCATGGGTTGGCTGCAAATCTGGTGCATGATAATTCAAACTGGGGTCAATATCATAGCCACGCGCCGGCTGAATTCCCACGAAGATGTTACCGAGTTGAATACCGGGAATGGGGAAAGAGTGGGGGAAACTAGCATAATCCTCTTTCTCTCTCTCTTCCTTCGTGTCCTTCGCGTCTTTGTGGTTTGTTTCCAAAACACTCCCCCAACGCTGGCAAATACCCTGCTGCACACCTTCCGGCAAACAAGTGAAATACTCTTGATACTCCTGGATGGAAACACTTTGCCACACCGGACGCAACTCCCTACCTTCCGGATCGTTCGTTACCCCAGCAGTAAGGCGTTGTATCAATTCATCACCACTAGCAGGTAAATCTTCCACCTCATACCCAGCATCAGACAAAGCTTTCAGTATTTCCACACAACTAGCAGGTGTATCCAAACCTACACCATTGCCAAGACGTCCATCGCGGGTGGGGTAATTAGCCAAAATGAGAGCTACGCGCCGTTCTTGAGGCGACTTAGAACGCAGGCGTACCCAATTAGCTGCTAGTTCAGCAACAAACTCAATGCGATCGCGCACAGGTTCATAAACTACCACATCAGTTTCTAATTGAGGATGCCAATTTTGCACTGCTTTAAAAGACACAGCTCGACTGATAATCCGTCCATCGACTTCTGGTAGCGCCACATTCATAGCAATATCGCGGGGTGCAAGTCCTTGAAGCTGGAACTGCCAGTTTTCCAAAGATCCGCCACTGACGATTACCTGCAATACAGGCACATCCAAATTTTGCCACAGTTCGATTTGAGATAGTTCTGTTTCCAACCGCGCTAGAGAAAAACTAGTTGTATTCAGCAGCAAGACAATTTGGTTTGAGTCTTGAGGTTGAAAAAACTCGCTCAACTCTTGTTGGACATCGATTTCCCGTAACGAAGAAACAAAAACTGGAACTGGTTCTAAATTTCGCTGTACCAAGGCTTGACATAAAGCATCTATTACTTTGGTGTTTCCCGCCAGATAATGGGCACGGTAGAAGAGGATACCGACTTTGGATCTCCAGTTTTCACCACCTGCGAATCTTCCCTGCCAAGGATACAACCCGACACGGGGAACTGACTTCGGAGGTGGCGGATGAAACGAAGTCAACAGGCAAGTATCGGCGATAAATTTCAGAGCATTAACGATATTTTCTACACCGCCCTCACTGAAATAGCGCCATATTTGATTGACAGTACTTAAAGGCAGAGTCGAGTGAGAGATTAAATCAGGATCGAGAGCATCATCTCCTGGTATTACAATTAGGGTTGTACCATGACGTTGTACAATTTCCTGGACTACTTCTAACCCATAGGCCCAATAGGAACGCCCTCCTAGTAAGCGCAGAACAATTACCTGGGCAAGTTCTAAAACTTGCTCAGCATAAGTATCAATAGTAATTTGATGCTGCAAGTTCAATAAGTTAGCAACTCTAAACGCAGGAAATGTTGCGGGTAATAGGGGAAGTGCAGCTGCGAGAGTTTGAATATCGGTATCAGCAGCCGTAAGTAGTACAAACGGAGCTGGAGTTTGTTCTATAAAACTTATACCTTCTGACTGAGGGTTCCAAGCTCCTGAGGTCGTGCTAATACGATGCATATTTCTGTATTAACGTCTTAAACTGTTGGTTAGAAGAAAATAAAAGCTGATTGAGCAACTGCATCCAGCCTCTCTGAAATAATTTTGGAACATGCTTAATTCTTCCAACTTGAGCTTTTCTCGCACCTTGCCTACAGATGTATTTAATCAACTTGGTAAATTGTTAGAGCAAATGGCTCAAGCAGTGGAGAGTGAATCTATACTTCTCACAGAAGCTGTGCTGGCGCAAATTAACCTCCCAGATGAGTGGCAAAAGCAAAAGTTTACGATTGTCATTTCTAGAGGATTTAGTGCGCTGTTAGTGGGTAAATCAGAGGAGATGGGTGAGTTTGTAAGGTTGGGAAAACAAAAAAGAATTCTCTTGTCTGCGCCAATTGAAGGTCAATCCCATCAATTTTGGAAAACCCCGCTCGCAACTGAGGAGGAAACTCATACACGGCAAAAGCAGTTCCCTTGCTCAAAGCTGAATGTGTATTTGACCTTTGATTCTCAGGCGATCGCCTCCTTTACAACGAAATTGCAGGAATTATTCGGATGTGATTCTCAGCAATACCATAAAATTGAACACTATCGTCAAATTCTTGCTCCTAATGATGTCAAACTCCAAAGTCAATTTACGTTGTTATTATTAGAAGTTCTTTTACCACAGATTAACCAAGAGAGCGCAGAACCACAACAAGTCTCAACAACTCCTGATGTTTCTGTTTGTAAGCCAGTAGAAGATGCTCTCAAAAAACAACTTGCTCAAGAACAGCTTTTAAATCAGGTCACAACTCAGATTCGCCAAAGTCTAGATTTGTCGGTAATTATGGCGACAGCAATTGAGCAGGTACAGAAGTTTTTGGAATTAGATCGATTAGTAATCTGCAAGCTAATTCATCCACAAGAAGTAGATCTTTTCGATCGCTCCGAGAGATTTAACCCTGCAAGTAAAAATCAGCAACCACCAAATCGTGACGCGTTTAGTCTGAGAATTACGAATTTTGGGGAAGCTAATAGTCACACTCTTACGTCTTCACCTTCATCCAACTTAGGACAGCATTCGAGTTGTATTATTTACGAATCCCGTGCTAAAGATGATATTCCCTCGGTGTTAAATTACCAAGAAGATCGTTGCTTTGTGCCCGATTCCCCATGCTGGGAAAAATATCGCCAAGGCTTTACCGTAGCTGTGGATGATATCGAAAAAACTTATGCTTTAGAAGAGTGTTTTTTAAATTTCTTAAGGAATATTAAAGTCCGGTCTAAGTTTGTAGCACCAATTGTATTTGAAGATGAACTTTGGGGGCTATTAATTGCTCATCAGTGCCATACTCCACGCCATTGGACCGAGAATGAAAAAAGTCTACTGAGTTCTATTGCCGAACAATTAGCGATCGCTATTTACCAAGCGGAGTTAACGCGATCGCTCACCCAAGAAAAACAAAGTCTTGAGCAACGAGTGATTGAGCGCACAATGGCGTTGCATGACGCTTTAGTTGCTGCTGAAGCCGCTAATCGCCTCAGAAGTGAATTTTTAGCCACCATTAGTCATGAATTGCTGACGCCTTTGACCCACGTCATTGGCATGTCTTCAACTTTACTGCGTT
>JANZYY010000403.1 GCA_026419705.1 Fischerella sp. | reverse complement strand
CTGTTAAGCTCTCCACAGCATGACCAATGGTGTGTCCGTAATTGAGTATCGCTCGCAGTCCCGCTTCTTTTTCATCTTTGCTGACGACGTCGGCTTTAGCTTGACATGAGCGAGTTAATACGCTGTCTATGAGTGAATATCTCCCCTCGCCTCCCTCGGAAAGGGGGGTAGAGGTTGGGAGTATCAAATATTTCATTTCATCCAGACGCTGACTCGCTTCCAACTCGCCAAACAACTGAGCATCCCAAACTACACCATACTTGATTACCTCCGCCATGCCAGCACGAAATTCTCGGACGGGTAGCGTTTTCAACACTTCTGGATCAATTAATACCAGTCGCGGTTGATGAAATGCTCCGATCAAGTTTTTGCCTTGGGGATGATTCACGCCTGTTTTGCCACCAATTGCTGCATCCACCATTGCTAAAAGGGTGGTGGGTACTTGCACAAAGTTGATTCCACGCAACCAAGTCGCTGCTGCAAAGCCTGTCATATCACCAATGACGCCACCTCCCAAAGCTACCATCGTGGCGGAGCGCTCTAAGCGATTTTCTAGGGCTGCATCGTAGATTTTTTCTACAGATTCTAAAGTTTTGTAGTTTTCTCCATCAGGTAAAATGTAGCTAGCAACTTCAAAACCAGCGGCTTGGAGTGATGCGATCGCTCTTTGCCCGTAAAATTGAAAGACATTCGGGTTAGAAACCAGCAGTACCTTCTTACCTAGCTGCAAATCAGTCATGCGATCGCCCAATTGATCTAAACTACCAGGTGCGATCGCAATATCATAAGATTGCTGCGGTAGATTTACTTTGATCGCAGAAACCATCATCAACCCCTTGGCAAGCATGTGTCGGTATTTTACCGCAATGTGGGGAATGGGGAATGGGGAGATGGCTAGATAGCCAGATGGGAGAGTGGGAGAATAACCACTAACTACTAACCACTAACCAGTGTACAAACGTGCCATGGCACGTCTGGTACAACAACCACTAACCACCAACATGATTCAATAGATTTAGTGAATAATGATTGTGGAGAAACGTAAATGTTCGCTGTAGTATCTTATATCGTCTTTTTGGCTATCTTCTTTGGCATCGCCGTTGGTTTGCTGTTTGGTTTGCGTGCTGCCAAGATTCTCTAAAAAATAGAGAAATGGGGTAGTGGGGTGAACGTATGCTCTCCCCATCTCCCAACCTCCCCAGCTTCCCAGCACTCGCTCAAGCAGTCACCTGCTTCTGACCAACAAACGCCGGACGCACTTCTAAACCAAACAACTTCAGCATTTCCTGGTCAGTGTTATAGCCGGGACAGGGAGTGGTAACGGTTAACATATATCCGTTATCGCTGGAAAAGATAGAATTTGCTCCCGCTAAGAAGCATAAAGCTTGCTCAACATGAGAAAGTTTTGCCCTGCCTGCACTCAAGCGCACATCAGCAGCTGGCATAATTATACGTGCAGTGGCTATCATCCGCACGACATCCCAAATAGGAACATCCGGTTGATTCTCTAAGGGTGTACCCTTAACTTGTGAGAGAATGTTAATTGGTACGGATTCTGGGTGCGGACACAGGTTTGCTAAAGTCTGCAGCATTGCAATCCGGTCTTCAACGCTTTCACCCAAGCCCAGAATACCGCCAGAACAGACCGTGACGTTTGTCTGTCGGACGTTTTTAATTGTGTTTAAGCGGTCATCATAAGTTCTAGTAGTGATGATTGTGCTATAGTAATTCCTTGAGGTATCCAAATTATGGTTATAAGCGTAAAGTCCCGCCTCTTCTAAACGCTTGGCTTGTACTTCTGTGAGCATTCCTAGAGTACAGCATACCTCCAACCCCAATGCTGTTACTTCCCTAACCATGTCTAGCACTTGATCGAATTGCGAGTTATCCCGCACTTCTCGCCAAGCAGCACCCATGCAGACGCGACTGACACCGTTTTGTTTTGCTTGCTGAGCAATATTAACTACTGTTTCTTTATCCAAGAGTGCTTGTGGTTTTACTTCTGTTTGATAGCGAGAAGATTGAGCGCAATAGCTACAATCTTCCGGACAACCTCCTGTTTTAATGGAGATGAGCTTACAAACTTGAATTTGCCTAGGATTGTGATACTGACGATGCACGCTAGCAGCCTGATAGATTAGCTCTAGCAATGCTGTATTGTATATCGCTCTGATTTCTGCTTCCTGCCAATCGTAGCGTATTCCCACGGATTTGCCTTCCTTTGAATGAATTAAGTGACGTAGCGTACTGCCTTCCCAGGTTTACATCTATAATTAATTTTGCTCAAAAATCAGGTTATCAAGAATTTGGTAAAGGTAAGTATTGTAAATTGTTAATCCTTTAAATTATCCTTAGGTATTGATACTAAATTTAATTCCAGCAAAGGCAAAGATGCACAACATACGAGTTGATTTGCTGCCATGTAATCTCATTTAAAATTTGGTTTCAGCAAAGAAAGCAGCCGCTGATGAACTGGCAGGTAAAAGATGTCTGAACTGTCCGGTGGGCAAGTCAGGGCAAAGCGATTATTTGACTTGTCAATAGTATTTGTGAAATCAATCTATCGTTATAGAGGAATTTTTCTAACTTTTAGCTGTTTAGCAAGTAGTATTTTTGTCCAGCTTCTAAGCAGTTGCACTTTCCAGCCAACTAGCGTAACTCTTTCCAGCGGTCCTGCGGGTGGGTACTACAACCGCATGGCTGAACAAATTAGTAATTCTACTGAGACTACAGTTGGAATCAAGATTCGCAACCTTGATTCTCAGGGTTCACAAGAAAATCTGCAACGTTTGTTTGAGCATCAAGCTGACTTTGCTCTGGTACAGTTGGATATTGCTAATCGGGCTATGCAACAGGGGAAAGTTCGAGCAGTAGCAGTGGTAGCAAATGAGTATGTACAAATTATTACTGTTAAAAACTCAGGATTGCAAACCTTTGCCGATATCCAGGGAAAGCGAGTCGCTGTTGGTACACCCGGTAGTGGAATTCGCTTCACTACTAACCAACTCATCAATGCAGATAAATTGACAATCCAACAAGATGATTCCGACTTGAACACAGCATTTCGCAAACTCAATAGTGGACAGGTAGATGCGCTCGCTTACGTGGGAAGTCCGATCGCGAGTAAAAACATACGTCAACATTTTGTTAATAATCCGAATTTGAAAATTCTTCCCCTGGAACAGGAATTAATCAATCACCTGACTATCCTTAATCCCGATTCCTACCAGCGTGCTATCCTGCCAATTGGTACTTACACAGCACGTCCGCCAATTCCAGACAAACAGATACCGACTCTGTCTACAGCGACAGTTTTGGTGACTCGTCCCGATATCGATCAGGAGAAGGTAAAACAAGTAACCTGGTCAATTCTTTCTACTGCTCGAACCTACTCTCAATTTTATCCAGAACTTCAGAACGGTAAAGCGAACGAACTTCTGCGAAAGGGGCTATTTTACATACATCCCGCAGCAGAGGAAGTGTTTGAGGAAGGCGATCCCAGTGGAGTAATAATTCGCTATTGGAAAAATAATCCAGACTTACAGTCTGGAGTTTTTATTCTAGTGACAACCAGCCTTCTAGGCTTAATGATACAACAATGGCGCAGGCGATCTTCTCAGAAAATGCTTAACATAACTAATAGCCGTATTAATCAACTCAAGAATTTGTTGGTAGAAAATCCTCAACAAGCCTTAAAAGCAATTGAAGACTTAAGTCAGGAGCATCGACTGATATTTCTTGATGGCGTAGTGACAACAGAAGTATACGAGCAACTGCAACAAAAAACACAGACTTTTGCTAACGAGTGTCGTTTACAGTTGGAACAACAGCGCAGAAAATTTGTGACGGATACCCTATTGTTGCTAGATGAATGGCAAGCAACTTTGCAAAGTAACCCAGATGTTGCTTTACTGAATTTGAGTCAACTAAAGCAGCATTATCGAGATATGCTGTTAGCTGACCAAATAGATATTGAGGCATATATAGAACTGATGGAACTAACTTTAATTTCAATCATGACCCTCGTGCCAAGAAAGCACGACTTTCCGCAAATTTTTTAAGAACGGTAGATTATGAGAGTTGAAAAGCCGCTAATCGTAACTGAACGTTTATTATTACGAATGGCAACCAAAGAAGATATACCTGCAATTATCCAATATTTTACCGATAACAAAACTTATCTTACTCCATTTTATCCTAGTTGGACTGAGGGTTTTTTCACAGAAGAATATTGGCAGTTGCAGTTAGAATTAAATTTACATGAATTTGTTAATGATTGTTCTTTGAGACTATTTATTTTTCCTAAACATCATCCCAACAAAATCATTGGCATCGTCAATTTTACTAATTTTGTCCGAGGAGTAGCACAATATTGTAATGTTGGGTACAGCATTGCCGAGACTGAGCAAGGCAAGGGTTTGATGACAGAAGCCTTGCAAGCAGCTATTGGGTATGTATTTCAGGAATTAAAAATGCACCGCATCATGGCAAATTATATGCCTCACAATCAGCGCAGTGGAAATTTGCTCAAAAGGCTAGGATTTGTTGTTGAAGGCTATGCTAGAGATTATTTATTAATTAATGGACAATGGCAGGATCATATACTGACGAGTCTAACCAATCCGAGTTGGCAAGCTAAGTAGTCATCTTAGCGAGCGAAAGATACTATTTTCAGAAAAGATCAACTAAGTTGTACTCGCAATGACTTTAGCAGAAGTTCCCAACAACACAAATTCTACAAATCCCTTTCTCATCCTGAATTACGAACCCGCCTTAGCATCTCTGGGCGATGACTACTACGACGAAGTAGCAGCAGCAGAATTTCCCCTACACATTTTGCGCTGGCGCAACGACGCGCTACTACCCCTATTCGGACTCGACGCCAAAGCAGTGACAGATGAAGATTTTATTACCGCCTTTGGCAAATTTGAGGGACGCAGACCCTTATTAGCGCTGCGTTACCACGGCTATCAATTTGGTGAATACAATCCTTTTTTAGGTGATGGTAGAGGTTTTCTCTACGGACAAGTACGTACAATTGACGGTAAACTTTATGACTTTGGTACCAAGGGTTCTGGTAGAACCCCCTACTCTCGCGGTGGCGACGGTATGCTAACACTCAAAGGTGGCGTCCGCGAAGTTCTGGCTGCGGAAATGCTACACGCTATGGGCGTACGTACTTCACGCTGTCTGAGCATGGT